>DASXJM010000497.1:0-4792 GCA_036497405.1 Streptosporangiaceae bacterium
CAGCTTCCCCCAGGACCGGGGCTGGGACATTGAGGAATTGTACGATCCCGACCCGGACCGGCCCGGCACGTCGTATTCGCGGTCAGGTGGCTTTGTTTTCGACGCCGGCGATTTCGACGCCGGGTTTTTTGGCATCTCGCCGCGTGAGGCCCTGGCGATGGACCCGCAGCAGCGGCTGCTGCTGGAGGTGTGCTGGGAAGCGATCGAGCGGGCCCGGATGGCGCCGGCCGCGCTCCGCGGCAGCCGCACCGGGGTGTTCGCCGGTGCGACGTTCGCCGGGTACGGCGAGGGCCTTCCGCTAGGTGAGGGCGGCGTCGAGGGATACCTGCTGACCGGCGGGTCCACCAGCGTGATCTCCGGGCGGGTCTCCTACGCGCTGGGCCTGGAAGGCCCGGCGGTCACGGTGGACACGGCCTGCTCGTCCTCCCTGGTGGCGCTGCATCTGGCCTGCCAGGCGCTGCGAGCCGGGGAATGTGACCTCGCGCTGGCCGGCGGGGTGGCGGTGATGGCGACACCGGGGGTCTTCGTGGGATTCTCCCGGCAGCGGGGCGTGGCCGCGGACGGCCGGTGCAAGTCGTTCTCGTCCACGGCCGACGGTTCCGGATGGGCCGAAGGCGCCGGTGTGGTGGTCGCCGAGCGGCTCGCCGACGCCCGCCGCCTCGGGCACAAGATCCTGGCCGTGGTCCGCGGCAGCGCGGTCAATCAGGACGGCGCCTCCAACGGGCTCACCGCCCCGAACGGCCCCTCGCAGCAGCGGGTGATCCGGGCGGCGCTGGCCAGCGCCCGCCTGCCGGCCGCAGGCGTGGACGTGGTCGAAGCCCACGGATCCGGCACCGTGCTGGGTGACCCGATCGAAGCCCAGGCGCTGCTCAGCACCTACGGCCAGGACCGCCCCGCGGACCGCCCGCTGTGGCTGGGATCGGTCAAATCCAACATCGGGCACGCCCAGACCGCGGCCGGCGCGGCCGGGGTGATCAAGATGGTGCTGGCCCTGCAGCACGGCGTGCTGCCGCAGACGCTGCACGTCGATGAGCCATCCGCGCATGTGGACTGGTCGTCCGGAGCGGTCCGGCTGCTGACCGGAGCGCAGCCGTGGCCGGCCGCGGAAGGCCGGCCCCGGCGGGCCGGGGTGTCCGCCTTCGGCATGAGCGGCACCAACGTCCATCTGATCCTCGAAGAGGCCCCCGCGGGCTCCCCGGACAGCCAGCCGCCCGCGATGGCGCCAGGCTCCGGGGCAACCGCAGTGACCGGGGAAACCGGCGAACGTGGTGAAGAGGACGGTGCGGGTCCGCCGGACCCGGCCCCGTCCCGGCCGCGACTCCTCGCCGAGCCGGCCGTGGCCTGGGCCATCTCGGGGCGGGGCGCCGACGGGCTCCGGACGCAGGCGCGCCGCCTGGCGGACTGGATCACGGACCGGCCGGAACTGGACTCCGCCGACGTGGCCTGGTCGCTGGCCACCACCCGGTCGGTGTTGGGGCACCGGGCGGTGATCACCGGCGCGGACCCCGGTGAGCTGGCCGCCGGGCTGGAAGCGGTGGCGGCCGGCCAGGCCGCCCCGCGGGTGACCGCGGGTTCGGCCCCGGCGGGCGGCGGTGGCCAGCTGGTCTTCGTGTTCCCCGGCCAGGGCAGCCAGTGGGCGGGTATGGGCCGGGAACTGGCCGCCGCATCCCCGGTGTTCGCCGCCCGCCTGGCCGAATGCGGGCGGGCGCTGGCCCCCTACGTGGACTGGTCGCTGGACGAGGTGATCGCCGGGGCTCCGGGCGCGCCGGATCTGGACCGGGCGGAGACCGCCCAGCCGGTGCTGTGGGCGGTGATGGTCGCCCTGGCCGCGGTCTGGCAGGCGGCCGGGGTGACTCCCGACGCCGTCCTGGGCCATTCGCAGGGCGAGATCGCCGCGGCCACGGTCGCGGGCATCCTGTCCCTGGAGGACGCCGCGCGGGTGGTGGCGGTTCGGGCCGCGGCCCTGAGCGGACTGGACGCGGCGGGCGGCATGGTCTCGGTGGTCATGCCGGCCGGGCAGGTGCGGGAACTGGTGGACCGGTGGGACGGCCGGCTGGCCGTGGCCGCGGTCAACGGCCCGGCCGCGGTCGTGGTGTCCGGCGACCGGGCGGCGCTCCGCGAGTTCGAGGCCGAACTGTCGGCACGGAAGGTGCTGCGCTGGGCGATACCGGAGACCGACTTCGTCGCCCACTCACCGCAGGTCGACGACCTGGCCGGCCCGCTGGCCGAGCAACTCGGCGGCTTGCGGCCGGTGGCCGGGGACATCCCGCTGTACTCGACCGTGACCAACGGATGGGCCGAGGGTACCAGCCTGGACGCCGGCTACTGGTTCTCCAACCTCCGCAGCCCGGTCCGGTTCGACGAGGCCGTGCGCGGCCTGACCGCCGCCGGCCACCGCACGTTCATCGAGGTGTCCGCGCACCCGGTCCTGCTACCCGCGATCCTGGAGATCGCCGACGACGCCGGCCACGCCGAGGGGCTGGTCACGGTCGGCACCCTGGACCGCGACCACGCCGGACCGGACCAGGTCGTCGCGGCGCTGGCCAGCGCCCACGTCAGCGGGATCTCCGTGGACTGGCCGGCGGTCCTGGCCGGGGGCCGGCCGGTGGACCTGCCAACCTACGGATTCCAGCACCAGCGGTACTGGCCGCAGGCCCCGGCGCCGGCCGTCCCGGACGGCACCACCGTACCGGCCGCGGACGCACGGTTCTGGGCGGCCGTGGACGACGGCGGGCTGGCCTCCCTGCTCGCCGTCGAGGAGGGGCAGCCGCTCCGCGAGGTCCTGCCGGCCCTGGCGGCCTGGCGGCGCCGGGAACGGGACCAGTCGGTCACGGACGGCTGGCGCTACCGCGTCACCTGGGAACCGGTCCCGGACCCCAGCCCGGCGCCGGGCGCGGGCCCATGGCTGGCCGTGGTGCCGCCCCGGGACCCCGGGACCCCGGAGGCCACTGGGGACACTGGGGCCGCCGGTGTCACTGAGGCCAGCGTGGCGGACGCCTGGGTGGAAGCGCTGGCCCGCACCGGTGTCCGGGTGATCACCGTCGAGGCCGGCCTGGCTGAGCTGGCGGACCGGACCGTCCTGGCCGGCCTGCTCCGCGACGCGGCCAGCACAGCCGCCGCCCCGGACACGGACGCGGGCAGCACGCACGCCACCGAAACCGGCGAGCAGGCCGAAGTCGCGGGGGTGCTGTCGCTGCTGGCCCTGGCCGGCGGCCACGTGGACGGCCTCCCGGCCCTGCCCGCCGGCCTGGCCGGGACGGCCGCCCTGATCCAGGCGCTGGGTGAGGCCGGCCTCAGCGCGCCGATGTGGGCCCTGACCTGGGGCGCGGTCGCGATATCGGCCGCGGAACAGCTTCCCAGCCCGGTCCAGGCGCAGGTGTGGGGGCTCGGCCGGGTCGCGGCCCTGGAGCACCCGGACCGCTGGGGCGGGCTGATCGACCTGCCCCCTGAGGTGGACGACCGGGCGGCCGCCCGGCTGGGTGCGGTGCTGACCGCGAACAGCGGCGAGGACCAGGTGGCGATCCGCCCGGCCGGCCTGCTGGCCCGGCGGCTGGCGCCCGCACCGCGCCCAGCCCGGGACACCAGCCCGTGGGCACCGCGCGGGAGCGTGCTGGTGACCGGCGGGACCGGGGCCATCGGCGGGCACGCCGCCCGGTGGGCGGCCGGGCGGGGTGCCCCGCGTGTGGTCCTGGCCAGCCGGTCCGGGCCGGCCGCGCCCGGGGTGGCCACCCTGGCCGCGGACCTGGCCGGCGCGGGCGCCGGCGTGACCGTGGCCGTCTGCGACACCGGCCGCCGGGACGACCTCGCCGGCCTGCTCACCGCGATCGGCGAGTCCGGCCCCCGGCTGTGCGGCGTGGTGCACGCGGCCGGGATCGAGGAGTTCACCCCGCTGGCCGGCGCTGACCCGGACGGCCTCGCGGCCGTGCTGGCCGCGAAAGCGGCCGGGGCCGCCTACCTGGACGAGCTGACCAGCGGGCACGACCTGGACGTGTTCGCGCTGTGCTCCTCGATCGCCGCGACCTGGGGAAGCGGCGGGCAGCCCGGTTACGCCGCGGCGAACGCCTACCTCGACGCGCTGGCGCAGGGCCGCCGGGGCCGCGGGCTCGCCGGCACCGCGGTGGCCTGGGGGCCGTGGGCCGGTGGCGGGATGACCGGGGCGCAGGCGGCGGACGGCTTGCGCCGCCGCGGTCTCGGCCTGCTGGACCCGGACCTGGCGATCAGGGTACTGGCCGAGGTCATAGACGGCGGCGAGGACCCGCTCACGGTGGCCCGGGTGGACTGGGCCCGGTTCGCGGAGACGTTCACGGTGCGGCGCCCCAGCCCGCTGCTCACCGCCGTCCCGGACGCCGCCCGGGCGCTGTCCGAGGCCGCCGCGGTGCCGGCCGCGCCGGGCGCGGGAACCGAACTGGCCCGCCAGCTGAGCGGCCAGCCGGCCGCCGAGCAGATCCGGACCCTCACCGGGCTGGTCCGGGCCGAGGCCGCCGCGGTCCTCGGCCATCCCACCGCTGAGGCGGTCGAGGCCGGGCGGGCCTTCAGCGATCTGGGGTTCGACTCGCTGACCGCGGTGGAGCTGCGGAACCGGCTGCACGCGGCGACCGGGCTGCGGCTGCCCGCCACGCTGATCTTCGACTACCCGACGCCGGTGGCCCTGGCCGCCCGGCTCCGTGCCGAGCTGCTGGGAGACCAGCCGGAGGTGCCGGACGTCCAGGCCGCGCAGGCCGACATGGGTGATCCGGTCGCGATCGTGGCCATGAGCTGCCGGTTCCCGGGCGGGTTGGCCAGCCCGGAACAG
>DASXJM010000498.1:0-11403 GCA_036497405.1 Streptosporangiaceae bacterium
GGGGTGGGCGCGGGCCAGGCCGGACTTGACCGCCGCGTACTCGTCGCGCCGGGCCGGGTCGGCGCGGAGCGCGTCGCGGAAGCGGAGTTGCTGGTCCCAGCGGTCGGCCCCGGGAGCCATCAGGTGCAGGTGGGCCAGGCGGTGGCGCTCATCCGGGGTCACCTTGGCCAGGAACCGCCGGAACGGGCGGCCGTCCAGCTCGGGCGGGACGTAGCGCCAGCCCTGCTCGCTCAGGATGGGGGCCACCGCCGCCACCGTGGCGTCCAGGTCGCTGACCAGGGCCATCAGGTCGATGACGGGCTTGGCGGTCAGGCCCGGCACCGATGTCGAGCCGCAGTGCTCGATCGGGCTCCGCAGCCACGGGGCCAGGGCCGGGCGCAGTTCGTCGGCGTAGGCCGCGGCCCGGGCGGGCCAGCCGGGGTCGTAGGGGCTCAAATGGACGGCCTCGAACGCCCAGGCGGGCGGCTCCCCCGGACCCGGCGGCTCGGTGGTCATGAACCAACCGTAGTCGCGGGCTTATCGCCCAGGGTCCTTATACTGCTGGCGCGGATGGTTCACCCTGGCCGGGAGGCGGGGTGTCGTAAGAGGGAACCCGGTGGGAATCCGGGACTGCCCCGCAGCGGTGAGTGGGAACGACCGCCGTCACCAGCACTGGGTCCCGAGCGGGACCTGGGAAGCGACGGCCAGTAGGCGGCCTTCGGGCCAGTGTGGCGCCCGCGAGTCCGAAGACCTGCCATCGCCCGCGCGCCGGCCGGCGCGTGGTGGTCCGTGGCTTCGCGGGAAAGCCAGGGCGCGGCGAGATGTGCCGTTTGCTCTGACCCGGGTAAGCCACGACGAATGGCTATGCGAGGGAGAGAGCCATATGGACACGACCGTCCTGGGGTACCCGCGGATCGGCGGGCGCCGGGAACTGAAGAAGGCCACCGAAGGCTACTGGGCCGGACGGGTCAGCGTCGGTGAGCTGGCCGCGACAACGGCCGAGCTGCGGCGGGAGACCTGGGAGACGCTGCGGGACGCCGGGCTGAGCGGCGTTCCGTCCAACACGTTCTCGCTGTATGACCAGGTGCTGGACACCGCGGTGCTGTTCGGCGCGGTGCCGGAGCGGTTCGCGGGCCGGACCGGGCTGGACCAGTACTTCACCATGGCCCGCGGGGCCGACGGAGTGCCGCCGCTGGAGATGACCAAGTGGTTCGACACCAACTACCACTACCTGGTGCCCGAGCTCGGGCCCGGGACCGAGCTGCGGCTGGCCGGCGACAAGCCGCTGCGGGAGTACGCCGAAGCGTCCGCGCTGGGCATCGAGACCCGGCCGGTCGTGCTCGGTCCGCTGTCCTTCCTGCTGCTGAGCAAGCCGACGTCAGCGACCTTCGATAAATTCGAATTGCTGGAGCCGCTGCTCGACGGTTACGCGGATCTGCTGCGGGCGCTGCACGCGGCGGGTGCCGCCTGGGTGCAGCTGGACGAGCCGGCCCTGGCCGCCGACCGGACCAGCGCCGAGCTGGCGGCGCTGGGGCACATCTACGACCGCCTCGGCCATCTGGACCAGCGCCCGTCCCTGCTGGTGGCCACCTACTTCGGCGAGATCGAAGACGCGCTGCCGGTGCTGGCGGCCAGCCCGGTCGAAGCCATCGGCCTGGACTTCGTGGCCGGCCCGGGGAACCGTGAGGCGCTGGCCCGGATCGGCGGGATCGGCGCCAAGACGCTGGTGGCCGGGGTCATCGACGGCCGCAACGTGTGGCGGGCCGACCTCGGGCGGACCCTGTCGACCTGCGCGTCCCTGCTCGGCCTGGCCGGGAACGTGACCGTCAGCTCGTCCTGCTCGCTGCTGCACGTGCCACTCGACCTGGACGCCGAGACCGCGCTGCCGCCCGCGCTGACCAGCCGCCTGGCCTTCGCCCGCCAGAAGGTGGCCGAGGTGGTCACCCTGGGCCGGGCCCTGACCGAGGGCCGGGAGGCCGTCGCGGCCGAACTGAACGCCGCCCCAGCCGCGGCCGCGGCGGTGAACGGGCAGATCCGGGCGCGCCTGGACGCGCTCGGCCACGACGTGGCCCGGACCCCGTACGCGATCCGGAGCAAGGCCCAGGGCGAGGGGCTGCCGGCCCTGCCCACCACCACCATCGGCTCGTTCCCGCAGACCGGGGAAATCCGCAAGGCCCGGGCCGACCGCAAGGCCGGGCGGATCAGCGAGGACACCTACGTCGCCACCATGCGGGCCGAGATCGACCGGGTCATCGCGCTGCAGGAGGAGATCGGGCTGGACGTGCTGGTGCACGGCGAGCCCGAGCGCAACGACATGGTGCAGTACTTCGCCGAGCAGCTGGACGGCTACGCCGCCACCGAGCACGGCTGGGTCCAGTCCTACGGCACCCGGTACGTCCGGCCGCCGATCCTGCACGGCGACGTGGTCCGGACCGGGCCGATGACCGTGGGCTGGACGACCTACGCCCAGTCCCGCACCAACCAGCCGGTCAAGGGCATGCTGACCGGTCCGGTGACCATGCTGGCCTGGTCGTTCGTGCGCGACGACCAGCCGCTGGGCGAGACCGCCCGGCAGGTGGCGCTGGCCCTGCGCGACGAGATCCACGACCTGGAGTCGGCCGGCATCCGCATCATCCAGGTCGACGAGCCGGCCATCCGCGAGCTGCTGCCGCTGCGGGACCGCGACCGACCGGCCTACCTGGAGTGGGCCGTCGGCGCGTTCCGGCTGGCCACCTCGGGAGTGGCCGACTCGACCCAGATCCACACCCACATGTGCTACTCGGAGTTCGGCGAGATCATCGGGGCCATCTCCGGGCTGGACGCCGACGTGGCCAGCGTGGAGGCGGCCCGGTCGCGGATGGAGCTGCTGGGCGACCTGCGCGAGGCGGGGTACGAACAGGGCATCGGGCCGGGCGTGTGGGACATCCACTCGCCGCGGGTGCCGTCGCTGGAGGAGATGACCGGCGCGCTGGCGCTGGCCCTGCAGAGCGTCGAGGCGGGACGGCTGTGGGTCAACCCGGACTGCGGGCTGAAGACTCGCGGCTACCCCGAAACCGAGGCGGCGCTGCGGACCATGGTGGCCGCGGCCCGGCAGGTCCGGGCCGCGGCAACTTCGGGGTGAGCCAGCGTCGCGCCCGTTTGGCTGGCGCGGCCGTTTCCTAACGGCTGCGCCAGCCTGTCCCCTTTTAGCGCTAAGGCAATTGCGTGACGCTAAAACTTTTTACCAATGTGCGCGGTAAAGATGGTTAGTTGTGGTTAAATACCAACGAATATACGGGTGGGCCAGCTTTGCCGACCATTAAGACGGGCTTCTCGGCAGAGGAGCTTTCCTAGAGGAGACAAGATGGCGCAGAAGGTACAGGTCATGCTGCTGTGTGACCTGGACGAGGGCAATGTCGACGCCGACGAGACGGTTCAGTTCAGCCTGGGCAGCACCGCCTATGAAGTAGACGTGTGCGCCAAGCACGCGCAGCAGATTCGTGAGGGCCTGGAGCCGTTCGTGGTCCACGCCCGCAAGGCGGGGACCAGCAGCACCAGCCGCCGGCGGCCACGCACGGCCGGGGCCCGGCAGCAGACGGCCAGCATCCGCACCTGGGCCAAGGATCACGGTATGCAGGTCAACGAGCGCGGCCGCATTCCCGCCAACGTGGTCAAGGAGTACGAAGCTGCCCACTAACGGGCGCGGAGTCCTTTCTGAGGTCCGGTCCGGCGGATTCACGGATTTGCTGTTTATACGCCGGACCGTCGCCGTGGCACCAGAAATCGGGTCCGGGGCCCGGGGGCTTATAGCTCCGATGATTGCCCGCCCGATGAGGCCATTCAGCCGCGCGGATCGGGGGTTCACGGCGGGCCAACCGGGCGTCCAGCCCGGGCATCCGTAAAATCACAGGTCATGAAGCCACTGCGGAAGATCATTGCAGCGCTCGACGTGTGGCAGCGCCGGGGCCGGATCGGCGTTCCGTACGCAGTGGTGAAGAAATTCGGGGACGACAACGCCAACCTTCAGGTGCTGGCGCTGGCCTGGTACGGGTTCACCGCGATCTTCCCGCTGCTGCTGGTGGTCATCACCATCTTCGGGTTCGTCGGCCAGAAGTCCCTCGGTACCACCGTACTGACCACGCTGCACAAGTTCCCGGTGGTGGGCGAGCAGTTCAGCCCGACCGGCGGCAACCAGTTGCACGGCAGCACGGTGGGCCTGGTCATCGGCCTGCTGGGCCTGATCTACGGCGCCCAGGGCGTGACCCAGTCGGCCCAGCAGGCCATGGCCACGGTGTGGAACGTGCCCCAGACCAAGTTCACCGGCTTTGTGCCCCGGCTCGGGCGCAGCCTGGCCGGACTGGTCATCATCGGCGGCACGTTCCTGGTCAACGCCGCGCTCAGCACCTACGCCACCGGTGGCACGGCCAACTACGCCATCCGGGTGCCGGTGCTGGCCGGCCTGCTGGTGGTGAACTTCGTGCTCTACTTCGGCGCGTTCTACGTGCTCACCCCCAAGGTGGTGGGCCCGCGCGGGCTGATCCCGGGCTCGATCCTGGGCTCGATCGGCTTCACCGCGCTGCTCACCGTGGGAACCGGGCTGCTCACCCACCAGCTGGCCAACGCCAAGGGGACCTACGGCACGTTCGGCGGGGTCATCGGCATCGTGGCCATCCTGCTGCTGCTGGCCAAGGTGTCCATCTACGCGGCCGAGCTGAACCCGGTCCTGGCCCGCAAGCTGTACCCGCGGGCCCTGCCCATGATCGATGACCCGACCGACGCCGACTTCCAGGTGCTGATCGACCTGGCCCACGCCCAGGAGCGGCGTAAGGACCAGGTGATCGGGGTCGGGTTCGGCGAGAACGCGGTGGCCGACGCGGCCGCCGACGCCGGCCGGCAGGCCAAGGCCCGTCCCTCGTCCTGAGCGGATCCGGTTCCGGCGGCGGGTCAGCTCAGGCGGCGGGGACGGTGACGCGGGTGGCGAGCAGGCGGCCCTCGCGGGCGGCCTTGCGGGCTTCCTCGAAGAAATCGGGCGCGGCGCAGGCGAACAGCGTGCGCCCGTCGGCGCCGCCGAGGGCGCAGGCGTAGACCGGCGAGCCGGGCCGGAACTCGTCGGTGATCTCGCCGCCGTCACGGACCCGGATCACCCGGTCGCCCACACCGTCGGCGACCCACAGCGCGTCGTCGGCGTCGAGGCAGCAGCCGTCCGGGGCCACCCTGGTCTCGGCCAGCACCTTGTCCATCGGGCGCTCGGACGGGAGGGGGGCGAACTCGGCCCACAGCCGTCGGTTGGTCAGCCGGCCGTCGTCGGTCAGGTCGAAGGCGGTGATCCGGTTGCCGAACGTCTCGTTCACCACCAGCACGTTGTGGCTGGTGATGACGGCGCCGTTCGGGAACCACAGGTCGTCCGCGACCTCGGTCACGGTGCCGTCCGGGTCGACCCGGTGCAGGGACGCGGTCTCCAGCGGCGAGCCGCTCATCAGGTCGAACCCGAAGTTGCCCACGTAAGCCCGGCCCTGGCCGTCGACCACCATGTCGTTGGCGTGCCCGGTGGCGTGGGCACTCAGGTCAGCGTGGGTGACCAGGGTGCCGTCGGCTTCCCGGCGCAGGACCCGGCGATCGCGCATGGACACCACCAGCAGGCGCCCGTCCGGCAGCCAGCCCAGGCCGGCCGGCTGCCCCGGCACCTCGGCCTCGGTGCGCAGGCCGGAGCCGTCTTCCCGGGCCGACAGGACCCGGTAGGTGTAGAAGTCGGAGAACCAGATGCGGCCGTCCCGCCAGCGCGGGGCCTCCAGGAACGCGAAGCCGCTCACCACCGTGACCGGTTCCGTCATGACTGCCTCCTGGTGTTGGCCGAGTTGGGCTCAGGAGCGACCGTAGTCGTCGTCCAGGCGGACGATATCGTCCTCGCCGAAGTAGTCCCCGTGCTGGACCTCGACGAACATCAGCGGCACCGGCCCGGTGTTGTGGACCCGGTGGGCCACGCCGACCGGGACGTCGACGCTGTCGCCCCGCTGGACCTGGCGGTCGCGGCCGTCGAGGGTGACCACCCCTCCCCCGCCGACCACGAACCAGTGCTCGGAACGCCGCTGGTGCTGCTGGTAGCTCAGCCGCTGGCCCGGCTGGACCTCGATGGTCTTCACCTTGAAGCCGCCGGCCTCGGCCAGGACGGTGTAGGCGCCCCAGGGGCGCTCGGCGCGATCGGTCACCGGGCCATCATGCCAGCTCATCGAGCAGCCGCTGCAGGTCACGCTCGGCGTAGAAACGGTGCTCCCACTCCTCGGTGAGGATGGTGAGCAGGCACTCGCGGACCGGGTAGGCCCGCGGTGGGGGCCAGCCTGGGGCCGCGGCCGAAACCTGGACCGGGATCGTCTCGGCGGCCAGCGACGCAGCCGTCTGGGCCTCGATGACCTGGCGCACGGTGGCCATGCGGTCGCGGCGCAGGACCAGGACCTCGTCGAGGGTGGGCCGGGCCGCGTGGTCGCGCGGGATCCCGGGGGTGTCGCGCATCTCGGCCCAGGGCAGGCCGAGCGGGTGCCACGGGGCCGGGTCGCCGCCGATCACGCGCCGGACCCAGGTGTCGGTGGCGAACACGAGATGGCGCAGGGTCTCGATGAACGACCATTCACCGTCGACCCGCTCGTGCAGCCGGGCCGGCGGCAGGCTCCGGGCCCGGCCCACGGTCTGGTCCCAGAGCCGTTCGAGGGCGTCCCAGGCCCGGCCGAACCCGGCCGGATCGGACGGGCGCATCAGGGCCCGTTCCGGGTGGCGACGGTTGAGCTCGGCCTCGACCAGGGGCACGATGGCGACGCCGTTGACGGTGACGTTCCGCAGCTCGCCGTAGATGTCGACGTCGGTCAGGTCGACGCCGCGCAGCACCGCGCCGGTCAGGTCGACCGAGCGGAGATCGGCCCCGGACAGGTCGACGGCCCGGAACCGGGCGCCGCTCAGGTCGGTGTGGTCGAACCGGGTACCAGGCAGCTCAGCGTCGATGAAGTCAGCCACCCGGCGACTCTAGCTGTCGTTGCGCCAGCTGCCGCCGTGCTCGCGGGCGTACTGCTTCTGCTTCTTGGGCGAGTCGGCGTAGTCGTCGTACAGGTCCTCGGCCCGGCGGTCGGTCTTGCGGGTGAGGAACCTGGTGCGCACCCCGACCATGGAGATGAAGCCCCAGATGGCCACTCCGACGGCGATGAGAAAGAGAACCGTCTCCCACCACGGCATGTCAATCACCTCGATACGCGCGCTATGGCGCTGTGATCGGACGCGTACCCGCGACCTTCTTTGATAAACGGGTTAACCGGGGCGACCGGGGCGCTGATCCGGGCGGCCCGCTGGCACGCGTGGTGACCGGCACATTTGCACATGAAAGTGCCGGCCCCGGGGTACCAGCTGATCACGACGTAGCTGTACTTCCCCGGTGACCCGCGGGGCGACGACGACATCGCCTCGGCGGTCAAGCCTGATCGGGGTGGCCCGATTAGGGTTATCTGAGCCCGGCATGCCCGTGGGTGTGCCGGGCCTACCGTTGCCGGCTGTGCTGGAAAGGAGCCGTACCCGCCATGCTCTTCGCGGTGACGATGGACGTCGACCTCCCGCCCGACCTGGACCCCGACGTCCGCGCGGACACCCTGGCCCGGGAGAAGGCCTACAGCCACGAGCTGCAGCGCGCGGGCAAGTGGCCGCACATCTGGCGGCTGGTCGGACAGTTCGCCAACCTGAGCATCTTCGACGTGGACAGCCACGAGGAGCTGCACGACATCTTGTGGAACCTGCCGCTGTTCCCGTACATGACCATCGAGGTCACTCCGCTGTCCCAGCACCCGTCGGACATCGCAGCCGCGCAATGAGCGCGGCAACGATCGTGCCCGACACCGACGCGGCGGTGGCGGGCATCGGTGACGGCGCGACCGTCCTCATCGGCGGGTTCGGCAGCGCCGGGCAGCCGATCGAGCTGATCGACGCGCTGCGCCGGTCCGGGGCGCGCGAGCTGACCGTGGTCAACAACAACGCCGGCAACGGCGACACCGGCCTGGCCGCGCTGCTGGCCACCGGGCAGGTCCGCAAGATCATCTGCTCGTTCCCGCGGCAGTCCGACAGCTGGGTGTTCGACGACCTGTACCGGTCGGGCCGGATCGAGCTCGAGCTGGTCCCGCAGGGCAACCTGGCCGAGCGAATGCGGGCGGCCGGGGCG
The DNA here is from genome assembly GCA_036497405.1 of Streptosporangiaceae bacterium. Classification (GTDB taxonomy): domain Bacteria; phylum Actinomycetota; class Actinomycetes; order Streptosporangiales; family Streptosporangiaceae; genus Bog-532. The sequence continues at coordinate 8,147 of DASXJM010000498.1, forward strand.
GGCATCGGCGCGTTCTACTGCCCGACCGGGGTCGGCACCCCGCTGGCCGAGGGCAAGGAGCACCGGGTCATCGACGGCCGCGAGTACCTGCTCGAATACCCCATCCGGGGCGACGTCGCGCTGGTCAAGGCGTACCGGGCCGACACCCTCGGCAACCTGGTCTACCGCAAGACCGCCCGCAACTTCGGGCCGGTCATGGCCACCGCGGCCGCGCTGACCGTGGCCCAGGTGGACGAGGTCGTCGCCGCCGGCCAGCTTGATCCGGAAGCAGTGGTGACCCCCGGCATCTTCGTGGACCGGGTCGTGGCCCTGCCCGTGGGGGTGCCCGCGTGACGACCGAAAACCTCGATCGGGAGCCGCTCGACCGGCGCGAGATCGCGGCCCGGGTGGCGGCCGACATCCCGCCCGGCGCCTACGTCAACCTCGGCATCGGCCAGCCCACCACCGTGGCCGACTACCTGCCCGCGGACCGTGGCATCGTCCTGCAGACCGAGAACGGGATGCTCGGCATGGGCCGGGCCGCCCACGACGACGAGATCGACCCCGACCTGATCAACGCGGGCAAGGTGCCGGTCACCGAGACCCTGGGGTGCAGCTACTTCCATCACGCCGACTCGTTCGCGATGATGCGCGGCGGCCATCTCGACGTCTGCGTGCTGGGCGCGTTCCAGGTGTCGGCCGGGGGTGACCTGGCCAACTGGAGCACCGGCGAAGCCGGGGCCATCCCGGCCGTGGGCGGGGCCATGGACCTGGCCATCGGGGCCCGCGACGTCTACGTGATGATGAGCCTGTTCGCCCGGGACGGCAGCCCGAAACTGGTCTCGTCCTGCACCTACCCACTGACCGGGGTCGGCTGCGTCAGCCGGGTCTACACCGACCAGGCCGTCTTCGCCCTCCACGATGGCGAGATCGAGGTGGTCGAGACCTACGGTGTGACCTTCGATGAAATAATGAAACGTCTGCAATTGGGCTAGCCGACTGGTTCCTGGCCTGCTGGTGGCCGGTCAGCTGGCCTGCTCCTGGTCGGTGAGGCGGAGTTCCTCCAGGTCGAGGCGGTCCTCCAGACGGCGCAGCACGGTGTCGTCGATGCGCTGCTCGTCGCGGAGCCGGAGCATGGTGGCGCGCTTGCGGGCCACCCCGGCCAGGCGCAGCGCGGTGTACTGCTGGTCGTGCCGCTCGGCGGGCTCGTCGTCGGGATCGTCGGTGCCGGCCCGCAGCACGTGCAGGTGCTCGGTGTACTCGCGGCGCAGGCGGTCGGTGACCTCCGAGTCGGTGTGCAGCTCGGCGGCCAGCCGGGGCAGGGCGTCCAGGGCCTCCTGGGTGGCGGTGGTCTGGGCCAGGTGCTCCTCGCTGGTGACCGCGGTGTCCTGAGGCAGCCGGGCCCAGCGCACGATCATGGGCAGCAGCAGGGCCTGGGCCAGGGTCACCGCGATCACCCCGGCGGCCACGAACACGATCTCGTCCCGGTGCGGGAACGGCGCGCCGCTGTGCACGGTCTGCGGCACGGCCAGCACCGCGGCCAGGGACACCGCACCCCGGAACCCGGCCGAGCTGCTGAGCACCCGGCCCCGGGCCCCCATCCGGAGCTGCCGCTGCCGCGGACGCCGGTCCAGGGCCCGGATCACGTACGGGGTGGTGAACTGCCAGGCGAACCGGACCCCGATGAGGGCGGCCGACACCACCACGACCAGGATCAGCCCCCGGGCCAGGTCGACACTGGTCAGGCCCCGGATCGCCGTCTGCAGCTCCAGCCCGATCAGCACGAACAGGGCCCCGTTGAGCACGAACGTGCCCAGCGACCAGAACGCGTTGGACTGCTGCCGGGTGCTGGCCCGGTTCACCCGCGGCCCGGTCTGGCTCATGATCAGGCCGCACACGACCACGCCGAGCACGCCGGAGGCGTGGATGGCCTCGGCGACCAGGAACGCGGTGAACGGCGTGAGCAGCGCGGCCAGGTTGTTGAGCAGCGGGTCGTCCAGGCGGCGGCGGACCTGGATGGCGACCCAGGCGGTGGCCACCCCGGCCGCGGCCCCGCCCACGTAGGACAGCAGCAGCAGGCCCGACACGTGCAGCACGCTGAGGTGCTCCTCGCCGGTGGTCACCCCCACGGCCAGGCCGTAGATGACCAGGGCGGTCCCGTCGTTGACCAGGCTCTCGGCCCGCAGCAGGGTCACCGCCCGGCGGGGCAGCGCCCGGGCCAGCACCCCGACCGCGGTGGCGTCGGTCGGGGCCAGCGCCGCGCCCAGCACCCAGGCCGGTCCCCACGGCAGCCCGAAGGCGTGCCCGGCCGCGGCCACCGCCGCCGCCGTGGCCGCGATCAGCACCGTGCTGGCCAGCGTGATCACCCGCAGGTAGCGACGGATCTCGCGCAGCGAGGTGGTCAGGCTCTCCCAGTACAGCAGGGCGGGCAGGAACAGCAGCAGCACCGCCGACGGCGGCAGGTGCGTGCTCCGCAGCGCGGGCACGAACCCGAGCAGCGCCCCGCAGACCAGCAGCACCACCGGCGGGGCGACCCGGATCCGGCTGGCCACCACGTCGCAGACCAGCACGGCCAGTCCCAGCGCCACCACCAGCCCGGGGTCACGCAGGCTGTTCATGGCGACCCGGTGGGGTCGGTGTTCGGCTCCATGCTGAGATTCTGCCGTCCGCCGGGTGCCGGTGGCCCGGCTAGCCTGGGCGGATGACTTCTGAGGCGCCCGCCAGCGGCATGGCCTGGGTGGATTCGCTGCCTGCGGAATTGGCGGGGCAGCGGCGTGTGCTGGCCGGGCTGCTGGAGTTCTCGGTGGCCGCGGCCGGGGTGACGTCGCTCAACGTCGGCTGCTCATTGGGCCGGGGCACGGGCGACGCGCTGTCCGACATCGACGCCGCCCTGGGGATCGTGGCCAAGCGGGGGCAGGCCGGCGCGGCCGAGGTGCTGGCGGCCGAGGCCGCCGTGGTGGCCGAACTGCCCGAGCTGGGCTCAGTGGTGGACGTGCTGCGGCACCCGATCAGCCGCGGTGATCGGTTCGTCCGGCGGGTGTTCGCCCAGTTCGCCGACGGCCCCCAGCTTGACCTGGCCGTGGTCGCCGAAGCCGAGATCCGCCGGGGCGACGCCGCCCCCGACTTCCTGGCCGTCTACCAGGCCGACGGTGCCCTGACCGCCGAGGTGCTGGCGGCCGGCGACGAGAACCCCTCGGCCCTGGTGGCCACCGGCGAGCAGGTCCGGGAGTGGACGTTCTTCGGCTGGTGCGCCCTGATCGACCTGGCCAAATACCTCC
>DASXJM010000499.1:0-3594 GCA_036497405.1 Streptosporangiaceae bacterium
GGCGTGGGCCTCGCTGACCAGGCGGCCGAAGACGGCGGCCGAGCGGGCGGCGGGGGCGATCGTGTCGGCGGGGGCCTGGTAGCCGGGGACCGGGGAGCCGTAGAGCAGCGCGTACTCGTGGGGGTGGGCGACGGCCCAGTCGCGGGCGGCGTTGGTGGCCGACCGCCACCGGGCCGCGAAGTCGTCGCGGGGGCAAGCGGCGTCGGCTTTCTCGACGGCGACGCCCAGGGCGTCGTAGCCGTCGATGATCAGGGCGGTGAGCAGCTCGTCCCGGCTGCCGAAGTAGCGGTAAACCGCGGACGAGACCATGCCCAGGTCCCGGGCCACGGCCCGCAGGGACAGGGCGGCGGCGCCGTCGGCCGCCAGCTGGGCCCGGGCGATGTCGGTGATCTCCCGGGTGATCTCGGCCCGGACCCGCTCGCGGGCAGTCTGGCGCGGTGGCATCGTTCGAGGATATCAGAGCAGTAGGCGCAAACAAGAGCACTGCTCTGTGGGCCGCGATGGAACCCTTCCGGCTGGGTCTGAGTGGTCGTAGTGGCGGGGCCAGAAACCGACCTTCGATATAAATCATGACCAAGGGTTAAAAATCGGCCCAGTTCCGGGCGGGGACGCTGCCGGCCTGGGGCCTACTGCGGGGGTTCGGAGGCTTTCGTGCATGACGTGCTCGATGACCGGGACCTGATCCCGGACGAGGCGGAGCAGCTGGCGACCAGCGGTTACCAGGTCGGCTCGCTGCTGGAACAGGCCCGGGCGGCGGCCCGGGACGACGACCGGCCGGGGCTGGCCAAGATCGAGGACCAGCTGGCCGCCCTGCCGCGGGAGCCGGGCTGGCGGTACGACGAGCCGGGCGCGGACGAGCTGGCCACGCTGCTGCCGGCGCCGACCCCGGTGCCGCTGACCCTGCCGGACCTGGCCGAACGGCAGTACGGAGCCTGGCTCGGCCGGTGCGTGGGCAACACCATGGGCAAGCCGGTCGAGGGCCTGACCGCGGCCGAGGTCGAGACCTACCTGCGGGCCGCGGGCGCGTGGCCGCAGCAGGGGTTCGTGCCGCTGCTGGACCAGCTGCCGGATGGGGTCAGCCACCTGCACGAGTCGGCGCCGCTGGCGGCGCAGGGGCGGTTCACGGCCATCCCGCGCGACGACGACCTGGACTGGGCCCTGGTCGGGCTGCACCTGCTGGAGACCTACGGCGACGGGTTCAGTACCGAGGACGTCGCCCGCGAGTGGCTGAACCTGCTGCCGTTCACCCAGACGTTCACCGCCGAGCGGGCCGCCTACCGCAACCTGGTCCGCGGCCTGCGCCCGCCCGAGACGGCCACCTGGCGGAACCCGTACCGGGAGTGGATCGGGGCCTTGATCCGGGCCGACGCCTTCGGCTACGCCCACCCCGGCGACCCGGGCCGGGCCGCGCGGCTGGCGCTGACCGACGCCCGGCTGTCGCACGTGGCCAACGGGATCTACGGCGAAACGTGGGCGGCGGGCCTGGTGGCCGGGGCGTTCGTGACCCGGGAGCCGGTGGTGGCGCTGGCGGCCGGCCGGTCCTGCGTGCCGGACGGCTCGCGGCTGGCCGAGGTCCTGGACGGGATCGCGGCCCTGGCCACCGAGGGCGCGTCGTACGAGGAGGCGCGGGCCTGGCTGGACGCGCACACCGGCCAGTACAACTGGGTCCACACGATCAACAACGCCGGCATCATCGCGGTGGCGCTGCTGTGGGGCGAGGAAGACTTCGTGACCACGATCGGGCGCTCGGTGGCGGCCGGGCTGGACACCGACTCCAACGCGGCCACGGTGGGCAGCGTGTTCGGTGCCCTCTACGGCGCGACCGCGATCCCGTCCGAGTTGCGGGCGGCCGGCGGGGAGCGGCTGACCAGCGCGGTGCCGGGATTCGACGGGATCGAGATCACCGCGCTGGCGGAGCGGTCCCTGCGGCTGGCGGAGCAGGCCGGGGCGGGTGATCATTGACCCGGGGCCAGTCCCGCGAAGGAGAGTGAGCTCAGCGTGGTCTCCGTGACTTCCGTCCACGGCCGCGACGAAGACCGGGTCCGGCTGCTGTCGGCGGTACCCCCGGTCCCGGCCCGGCTGGTGCTGGACACCGACACCTGCAACGAGATCGACGACCAGTTCGCCCTGGTCCACGTGGTGCTGGCGCCGGACCGGGTCCGGCTGGAGGCGGTGTACGCGGCGCCGTTCGCCAGCGACCGGGCGCCGACCCCGGCCGAAGGCATGCGCAAGAGCGAGGCCGAGATCCACCGGGTGCTGGACGCGGCCGGCCACAAGGTCCCGGTGTTCCCGGGGTCGGAGCAGTGGCTGACCGAGGCCGGCCGCCCCGTGCCCAGCCCGGCCGCGGACGACCTGATCGAACGGTCCCGCTCGGGGGACTCCCCGCTGTACGTGGTGGCCATCGGCGCCCCGACCAACGTGGCCTCGGCGTTGCTGGCCGACCCCACGCTGGCCGGGCGCATCATCGTCGTGTGGCTGGGCGGGCACGCGCTGAACTGGGGTGATACCGCGGAGTTCAACCTGATGCAGGACCCGGACGCGTCCCGGGTGCTGCTCGACTCGGGGGTGCCGCTGGTGCTGGTGCCGTGCGCGGGGGTCACCGACCACATGATCACCACCAAGGCCGAGATCGACCGCTACGTCCGGCCGCGGGGTGCGGTGGGCGCGCTGCTGGCCGGGCTCTACGACGACTACGTTCCGGACGAGCCGGGTCAGTCCAAGGTCATCTGGGACATGGCCGCCACCGCCTGGGTCCTGCACCAGGACTGGCTGGACACCGAGTTCACCACCAGCCCGCTGCTCACGGCCGGTCTGACCTGGTCCCGTGATCCCGGGCGGCACCTGATCCGGTCCACCACCCAGGTGCACCGGGACCAGATCTTCGGCGACCTGTTCCGGCGTCTGGCGGAGCACAATGGGGCTCGCTGAGTTAGCGGCCGACGGAAGGAGAGGCAGACGATGAGCGTAGTGGTCGGTGTGGACGGGACCCCTGACTCGTACGCCGCGATCCGGCTGGGGCACGAGGAAGCCACCCTGCGCGGGACCGAGCTGGTGGCGGTGATGGCCTACAGCGACGAGGGTGCGCTCGGCGCCCCGGCGGGCCGGCCGCTGAGCACGTCCCGCTCCCCCGCCGAAGACCTGAAGCTGGCCGAATCCACGCTGAACAGCGTGGTCAAGGCGGCGCTGGGGGACGACAGCGGCGCGGTCCTGCGGGTGGAGACCGGGTCGCCGGGCCGGGTGCTGGTCGACACCGCGCGGGTACACCAGGCGGTGATGGTGGTGCTGTCGGCCCGGAAAGAACGAACCCCCTCGCGTCTGCTCGGTGCGGTCAGCCAGTATGTTCTGCGTAACGCGCCGTGCCCCGTGCTGGTGGTGCCGGAGGCCCGTAAGGCACGATAGGCGCGGCTGGTTTGCCGGCGGCAGGTTGCTGGCGCGGCCAGATTCGTACCGGGCAGCAGGCAGCACACGGGCGCGAGGAGAATAGGTCACATGTCTTTGGTTTCCGCGGCGGGGCCGCTGGCGGTACAGACGTCGATCACCAACATGCCGGAGAGCGGGCTGATCGTGCTGTCGGTCGCCGCGGTGTTCCTGGGC
>DASXJM010000500.1:0-3054 GCA_036497405.1 Streptosporangiaceae bacterium
GATCCGCCTCGGCTGCCACCAGCTCGGTCCAGGTCTCCACCGGGCCGGTGCCCTCGATCATGAGGCGGCGGTAGGTCTGGTCGCGGGTCCATTGCCGCCACGCCTGCTGGGCGGGGTCGCGGGTCTCGAAGACCAGGCGGCCGCCGGGGCGCAGGGCGTTGCGGGCGGCGGTCAGAGCGGCGGCCCAGTCCTGGTCGGTGACGAAGACCTGAGCCACGTTCCCGGTCATGAAGGCCAGCTCGGCTTGGACGGTGGCGGGAAGGTCGGCGGCGGGGACGGGCAGCCAGCGGACCTGGTCGGCGCCGGGCTTGCGGCGAGCCACGTCGAGGGACGCCTGGGCGGGATCGGCGCCGATCACCTCCAGGCCCCGCGCGGCCAGCAGGCAGGCCAGCGTGCCGGTACCGCAGCCGATGTCGAGGACGCGGCGGGCACCGAACTCGGCGGCCATGGCCAGGTAGGCGTCCAGGTCGGAACGGTCGTCGTCGACGGCGTCGTAGATCTCGGCCAGGCGGGGTTCGGCGAAGATCGCGTCGGGCACGGTCGGTCCTCCGGCTCGGGCCTGGGCTACGAGCCCGGAAACAATGCGATCGACGCGGTGAACGTGTGCAGGTAGTTCCGGCCGCTGACCGGGCCCAGTTCACCGGCGCAGAAGAACCCGGCCACCGGGATGCCGCCGAGGACCTCGGCGATCAGGCCGGTGTCGTGGTTGGGCTCAGGGAACAGCCGGACGCCGCGGCCGTTGCAGGTGAACAGCAGGGCTCCAGCCGGCCGCTGACCGCCCAGTTCCTTGGTCTCCTGCTCCAGCAGGCGCCGCAGTTCCTGGTCGGCCGAGTCAGCGTCGCGGACGTGGAACTGCAGGGTCTGGCCGACGTCGACCTCGTCGCCGACCGCGATGGCGCCGGTTTCCGGCTGGGCGCCGAGGATGCCGCGGATCAGGAAGTCGCCTGGGCGACGCTCGCTGCCGTACTCGTCGATGACGATGCCGACCTGGACGCCCTGGGCCAGCAGCTCGCGGTCTTCGGCCGACAGGGACGCGGCCAGGTCCTGCAGGCGGTTCATGGCCGGTTGGCCGCCCAGTTCCTGGACCAGGTTGCCTTCGGCGGCGGTCACCGTGAACGGGTCCCCGATCGGGCGGCAGCCCTGGGACACCAATGGGTGGATCCTGGCCTCGGGCAGGTAGGCGCCGACCGCGCCTTCGTTGAGGACCTTGCCGTCCAGGAACAGCCGGCTGCGCTGGGCACCCAGGCCGCCGCTGGCCATCCCGCCCATGACCTGGGTGCCGTGCGCGTTCTCGTTCAGGTGGGTGAGCAGGTATTCGGACGGGAACGTGAACGGGTCGCTGATCAGCAGGCAGACCCCGGGCCGGTCCGGCTCGAACCGGTAGCCACCGAACGCGCCGCCGCTGGAGGTGCGGACGAACTCCATCGCGAACGTCTCGACTGGGCCAATGTCGGCGGCCAGCCAGAGGGATACGGCGGCTTCGGACTCAGCTTCGACGGGACCGCCGGCCACCGACTCGGCCACGCAGCCGATCAGCGGCAGCGGCCCGAGTTGCTCGCTGACCTTGGCCAGCAGCACCTGGGCCGAGACGTGAAAATGCTGCGAGGCGAACAGCACCGCGAACGCCGGTGGCTCCTCCCCCAGCGCCGCGCGGGCCTGCTCGACCGCCTCGCGGGCAGCCTGACCCGGATCGTCGGTGAGCACAAGAGCGGCGCCAGCCTTCATTGCTCCAGGTTATGCGTGACCGGCTCCGCCCGTCTGGCCGGTGGGTGCGGCCGTCGGTGCCGTCGCGACCTCGTCCGATTGCGGGCCAGGAACAGGGCCGCCGCGACCAGCACGGCCAGGCCGCAGAGGACGTACAGGTTGCCAGCCAGCGTGCGGAGCAGGCTGGGGTGGGGGCCGGGCCAGGGCATGGGATCCAGGTTGGCGAACGCGGCGAACAGGGCCACGGTGGCCAGGCTCAGGATCAGAGAGCGGCGACGCCAGGCGGCCGCGGCCAGGGCCACCAGCAGTGGGACCAGCCACACCCAGTGGTGGGTCCAGGAAATCGGGGAAACCAGCACGCCGGTCAGCCCGCAGCAGGCCAGCCCGGCCAGCCGCTGGCCGCGGCGGTGCAGGAGCGCGGCGACCGCGAGGCCGCCCGCGCCCGTGAGCAGGGCGGCGGCGATCCATTCGGGGCGGACGGCGGGCAGGCCACCGCCGAGCCGGGCCATCATCCCGGCCAGGGACTGGTTGGCCGGATTGAAGTTGTTGCCGATGCGGCGCTGATCCAGGAACACCCCCCGCAGCCAGAACAAGTGGGACTGGCCAGGCAGTAGCACGAATCCGGCCGCGACCGTGCCGGCGAAGGTGAGGGTGGCGGCGGCCGCAGCCCGCGGGCGCCGGGTAACCAGCAAGTAGGCCACGAAGATCAGCGGCGTGAGCTTGACCCCGGCCGCCACGCCGGTGGCGATCCCCTGCCACCAGGCGCCGTCGTGCCGCCGCAGCAGGTCGGCGGCGATCAGCGCGGCCAGGATCAGGTTGACCTCGCCCAGGTGCAACGTGTACATCACCGGCTGCAGAAGCAGGGCCAGCGTCGTGACGGCGACCGTCCATTCCGGCCGGGGAAGCCAGCCGGCCTCGCGGATCGACAGCCAGGCCAGCCAGCCCAGACTGGCCAGGCTCAGCACGACCATGCTGACCTTGAGGACGATCTCCGGCGCTCCCCCGGCCAGGCCGAACAACGCGGCCGCGAACGGCGGGTAGGTGAAGCTGCGCGGTTCGTGCGCCGCGTAGAGGGTGGCGTCGTGGAGGGCGCGCGTTCCACCCCACCAGTACACGTTGACGTCCCACATCGGCCACTGTGGCCGGGGCGCCAGCAGTCGCGGCACCAGGTAGACGACGAGCGCGGCGACCCCGATAAGCAGCGCGAGCCATCGGCCCCGGGCTTGGCCAGGCCGCGGAAGGGCCCGGAACAAGGTGCTCACGTAGAAGCAAACGAGGCCCATCGGGCGGAAGGTCCTGAGCGGGCGGAACCTTAACTGGAAACGAACTATCCGCTCCGGCCGCCGGAGC
>DASXJM010000501.1:0-4431 GCA_036497405.1 Streptosporangiaceae bacterium
GGGTACTTGGTGTGGGTGTTGAGACCGTCGATCAGCCCGTTGAACACGCTGACCCGGCCCTCGGGCCCGCTCGGCAGCGTGGTCACCCCGACCGGGAAGCCCACCGCGCCCTTGACCTCGGTGGTGTTCCAGTCGCCGGCCTGCCACATGGCGATCTTGCCCTGGGTGAACAGCGTGAACAGGTTGTCCCCGTCGGCGTTGGGCCCCGACGCGTTGCCGGGCACGATGACGTGATCGTTGGTCAGGGTGCTGGTCAGGAATGACATGCCCTGCTGGAAGGCGGGGGTGCTGAGGCTGGTCGCCGGGGCGTACGGGTACGGGATGATCTTCCCGCCCAGTTCGGCCACGAACGAGCCGTAGCCGGACTGCGGGTCGTTGTCGGTGCCGAGCGCGTAGGTCGCGACCTTCCTGGGGTTGAACTGCGGGGACAGCGCGTTGTGGCCACTGGCGTCGGTGGTCGCCTTCTTGAGGAAGGTGACGAACGACCCGGTGCCGTCGGCGTTCCAGCTCAGATTGGCCGGGATGGTCAGGCTGATCTTCTTGAAGTAGGCCTTGTTGTAGTACAGCGCGATCGTGTCCCAGTCCTTGGGCAGGCCGTAGATGGCGCCGTTGCGGGAGTGCAGGGCGACCAGCTGCGGATAGTACTGAGACATGTCGATGTGGCTGGCCTTGATCTTCGGGGCGATGTTGGTCAGGATCCCGTCCTTGACGAACGTGCCCAGCCACGGGGTGTTGACCCAGAACAGGTCGGGGGCCTGGTTGGTGATGTATTCGGCCGTGATCTTCTGCTCGTAACTGTTGTACGGGACGTTGTCGATATTGACCTTGATGTCGGGGTGCAGCTTCTCGAACTGGTTGATCGAGGCCTGGTAGCCGATCTGCTCGTGCGCGTCCCACAGGGCGTAGGTGAGCGTGACCGTCTTGCCGGAGCCGCCGGTGTTGATCCCCCAGTCGGCGCAGCCGGCCAGCAGGGCCACCAGGGCGGCGGCGATCACCACCCGGACCAGGGTGCGGGCCCTCACCGGTTGATCCCGGTCAGGGAGATCGAACGGACGATCTGCTTCTGGAAGATCGCGAACAGGATCACCATCGGGATCAGGGCCACCAGCGACGCGGCCAGGACCAGGTTCCACTGGTCAGCGAAGTTGGAGTTCAGGTTGGCCGTGCCGACCGAGAGCACGTTGAGCGAGTTGGAGTTGGTCACGATCAGCGGCCAGAGGAAGTTGTTCCAGCCGAACACGAAGGCCAGCAAGGTGGCGGTGATGATGATCGGCTTGGAGATCGGCACCACGATCCGCCACAGGATGCGGCTCTCCGAGCAGCCGTCCAGCCGGGCCGCCTCCATCACCTCCTTGGGGATGGTCATGAAGTTCTGCCTCATCAGGAACACCGCCTGCGGCACCCCGAGCGTGTAGGGCAGGAAGATCGCCCAGTAGGTGTTGAGCAGGCCCGCCTTGGCGAACATCACGTACAGCGGGACCAGCGTGACCACGTTCGGCACCATCAGCGTGGCCAGATAGACCCAGAACAGGGTGTTGCGGCCGGGGAACTCCATCCGGGCGAACGCGTACGCGCCCATCATCGAGAAGATGACCTGGCCGGCCGTGAGGATCACGGTGACCAGCAGGGTATTGGCCAGGTACCGGCCGAAGTTGTCCTGGGTGAAGATCTCCTTGAAGTTGGCCCAGGTCGGGCTGGTCGGCGGCCGGGCCGGCGACTGAGCCAGGATGGCGCCCAGCGGCTTGAACGCGGCGAACAGCGAGAACAGGTACGGGGTGATGAAGACGATGACGATCACCAGCAGCACCAGGTAGTACCCGGTCAGCCGCAGGCCGCGGCCGGGCCGGGCCGTCGTGCTGCTGGCGGGGGCGGATTTCGAGGCGGCGGAGGGCGCCACCGATGTGACCGAGGCCATGGCTCTGCTCCTCACACCATCTCGTAGGTCGTGCGCCGGTTGAAGTAGGTGAACTGCAGGACCGTGACCAGCAGGATGACCAGGAACAAGATCACCGACATGGCCGAGGCCTCGCCGATCCGGAACCCCTGGAACGCAGTGTTGTAGATGTTCAGGTTGGCCACCGTGGTCGCGTTACCGGGTCCCCCCCGGGTCAGCACGAACGCGGTGTCGAACACCTGGAACGAGCCGATGACCCCGGTGACCAGGACGAACAGCAGAGCAGGTCGGAGCAGCGGCAGGGTCACCCGGCGGAACTGGGAGATCTTGTTGGCGCCGTCGATGGAGGCCGCCTCGTACAGGCTGGGCGGGATGGCCTGCAGGCCGGCCAGGAAGAACAGCATGTTGTAGCCGGCGTACTGCCAGATGTTGGCGAAGGCGATGACCGGCATGGCCGTGGACACGCTGGCCAGCCAGGCCGGCCCGGTGATCCCGACGTGGCCCAGCAGCTGGTTGATGATGCCGTTGGTCGGGTCGAAGAACCAGGTCCACACCACGCTCATCGCCACCGGGGTGGCCAGGAACGGCAGCACGGCCACGATCCGGACGAACGCGCTCCCGCGCAGCTTGTTGTTCAGCAGCATGGCCAGGCCCAGGGCGACCACGGTCTGGATCGGGATGTTCAGCAGCACGTAGTAACCGGTGACCAGCAGCGAATGCCCGAACGCGTCGTACTTGAAGATGTTGACGTAGTTGCTGAAGCCGACCCACTTGAGCGGGGTGAGCAGGTTCCACTGGGTCAGGCTCAGAATGATGACCAGGATGACCGGGATGACCAGGAACAGGATCACCCCGATCAGGCTGGGGGCCAGGAAGGCGAAGGCGGTGCGGATCCGGCGCCGGTCCGCGGTCGGCGTCGCCTCCGACGATTTCGGTTTTCCTAGACCTGTGGTGACAGCGGCAACGCTCATCGCGCCTCCCTTGACGGGGCAACAGTGCCAGTCAAGCCGTTCCGATTTGATGGGGATTCGATAGGATGATGGAAGCTTCCACCATCACAGAACGCCGGTCTGAATCCGATGTCAACCCAAACTTCGCGCACAATTGACCCACGGACGCGAGCGTTGACCCGGGGGCGGACAGTGGTGGCATCGACATCTGGCCGACCGGCCGATCCGGCTCCGCGCGGTCTCACCCTCATGGATGTGGCCCGGGCCGCCGGGGTGGGCAAGTCCACGGTGTCGAACGTGCTGAACGGCACCGGGCGGGTCGGCGAGGCGGCCCGCGTCCGGGTCCTGGAGACGGTCGAGCAACTCGGCTACCAGCCCCATCAGGGCGCCCGCAGCATGCGTTCCCGGCGGACGATGCGGCTGGCCTACCTGATGCCGCCGATCGAGCTCGAGCCGACCAACCTGATCATGATGCAGTTCATGCAGGCCCTGCTGACCGCGGCGGCCCGGCAGCACTACCGGGTGCTGGTGGTGCCGGAGGCGGCCGACCCCGGCGACGACATCCGCCGCCTGGTCGCGGATCGCAGCGTGGACGCCTTCGTCCTGTCCGGGCTCCAGGCCGCCGATCCCCGGGCCGACCTGCTGCGGCGGCTGGGCATGCCGTTCGCCTGCTTCGGCCGGACCGAGACCGGTCCCGCCCTGGCCTGGGTCGACATCGACGACGCGGCCGCCGAGGCCGGCGCGGTGGCCCACGTGGTCGGCCGGGGCTACCGGCGGCCGAGTTACATCGGCTACGAGCCCCGCAACCCCTGGGACGCCGAACGCGAGGCCGGATTCCGGGCCGGCCTGGCCGTGGCCGGGGTCGCCGGTGACACCGGAGCGGGCGCCGGGGTCCTGCGGGTGGCCGATGACGCCAGCGCCCGGGCCAGCATCCGGTCGTTCCTGGCCTCGGCCGAGCCCGACGCGGTCCTGACCGGCAGCGACAAGATCGCCATCATCGTCTACGGTGCCGCCGCCGACCTGAGCCTGCGCATCGGCCGCGACCTGGCCGTGGTCGGCTTCGACGGCAGCGTCGGCGCCGCCCTGCTCCAGCCCCCGCTGACCAGCGTGGTCATGCCGGTCGAGGACGTCGCCACCCGGATCGTGGCCCGCCTCCACCGTCTCCTCGAACACGGCCCGGACGACGCCCCGGGCGAGATCCTGCCCACCTGGCTGCGCGAAGGCACCGGCCCCGGCGGTTCGAGCACCGCCGCGATCTGGCCCCCCGATGCAGGCCGAGCTGCTCGTACCTGAACGCCTTTCACCAATATTGAAGGTCGGAGTCTGCGTCCCACTCAAACGTCGGCCGGCAGCGGCCCGGGGCCTGGCCGAGTCCGGCCAGGTCGTCATCATTTCACTGTGGGAGACCCGCGAGCAGCTGGAAGCCGTCACCGCCGGGGGCCGGGGCGTCCGGTATCCGGGACGAGGGCATTTCCGCGACCGGGCTCTCGGCCCTGCACCTGGAAACCTACGAAGTCCCGGTGCACACCTGAGCTATGGGCTTTGGGGTCCGGGCCGAAACGAGGACCCTCCGCCCCGACCGGCGGC
>DASXJM010000502.1:0-3833 GCA_036497405.1 Streptosporangiaceae bacterium
CTGGAACTGGCCGCCGACTGGCTGCTGGCCTGAAAGGCAGGGCATGACCGACCACGACCAGGCCTGGGTGCCGCCGGGGGTTGATCCGGAGCGGGCCGACGTCGCCCGGGTCTACGACTACTTCCTGGGCGGCACGCACAACTTCCCGGCCGACCGGGCCGCGGCCGAGGCGATCATCGCGCTGGAGCCCAACACGCGGGCCATCGGCCGGGCCAACCGGGCCTTCCTGGGCCGGGCCGTCGCCTACATGGCCGGGGCCGGGGTCCGGCAGTTCCTGGACATCGGGTCCGGCATCCCCACCCAGGGCCACGTGCACGAGGTGGCCCAGGCCGCCGCCCCGGGCGCGGCCGTGGTCTACGCGGACATCGACCCGGTCGCGCTGGCGCACAGCCGGGCCCTGCTGGCCGGCACCGCGCGGGCCACGATCATCGAGGCGGACCTGCGCGAGCCGGTGACCGCGCTGGAGCGGGCCGAGGGCACGGGCCTGATCGACCTCGGCCGGCCGACTGGCCTGCTGCTCAACGCCGTGCTGCACTTCATCCCGGACGAGGCTGATCCGTGGGGCATCGTCCGCACCGTGCGCGACGCCCTGGCCCCGGGCAGCTACCTGGCCCTGTCGCACGGCTCGGAGGAAGGTAAGCCCGAGGTGGCCGAAGGCGCCGGGGAGATCTACCGCACCGCGGTGTCGGCCAGCCTGAGCTTCCGCTCGCGCCGCGACATCCGGCGCTTCTTCGACGGCTTCGACCTGATCGAGCCGGGCCTGGTCGGGTTGCCGTTCTGGCGACCGCCCGAGCCACCCGATCCGGACGTGTTCTGGGGCGGCTTCGCCGGCGTCGGCCGCAAGCCGTGACCGGTTGGCCCAGCACCCCGGGCGGGTCAGAATCAGCCCGGTAGCCTGAGCTGATGAGCGAGCCCACGTGGCTGCTGGGCCACATCTCCGATCTCCATCTGGGTGGCCGCGAGAACGCGGGCGACCGGGCCGAAGCGGTGCTGGCCCACCTGGCCACCCTGTCCCGGCCGCTGGACGCCCTGGTGGTGACCGGCGACCTCAGCGACGCGGGCCGGCTGGCCGACTACCAGTGGCTGAGCACCCGGCTGGGCCGGTTCGCCCACGTGGTCGTGGTGCCCGGCAATCACGACGACCGGGCCGGGTTCCGGCGCGCGCTGCTGGGCGGGGCCGACGGGGACGTGGATTCAGGCCCGGGCCCGGTAAACACGGTCCACGAGGTCAACGGCCTGATCGTCCTGGGCTGTGACAGCAGCGTCCCCGGTGAGGACGCGGGCCTGCTCAGCGACGAGACGCTGGCCTGGGCCGGCACCGTCCTGGCCGAGGTGGACCCGGCAGCCCCGGCCGTGCTGGCGTTTCATCACCCGCCGGTCCGGCTGCACGACGAGTGGCTGGACGGGATGCGCCAGTTCGGCGCCGACCGCCTGGCCGGCCTGCTCAGCCGGCACCCCCGGGTCCGGGCCCTGCTGTGCGGGCACGTGCACCAGGCGGTCTCGGCCCAGTTCGCGGGAGTGCCGCTGATCGCGACCCAATCGGTGGCCCCGGGCCTGCGCATGCCCGGGGAGGCCGACCTGGCCTACGTCACCCCGCCCGCCTTCGCCGTGCACGCCCTCACTGGGTCGGGCGACCTGACCAGCTATCTCCGGTCGCTACCGGGGCCGCGGTCCGGCGACTGAACAGCCAGGCCACGGCGGCCAGCAGCAGGCCACCGCGCAACAGGACGTCGGCCACGTTGAAGGTCGGCTCGTAGAACGAGACGTGCAGCCAGTCCACCACTCCCCCGTGCAGCACCGAGGGTGGCCGGATCACCCGGTCGACCAGGTTGCCCAGCCCGCCGGACGCGGCCAGGGCCGCCCCCACCCGCTGGCCCCGCGAGCTGGCCCGGACCGCCCACCAGCCCACGACCACCACGATGACCAGGGACACGATCGCCAGCAGCGGCTCAAGGGCCGCCCCGAGCCCGAAGGCGGCCCCGTGATTGATCGTCAGCTGGAGCCGGAGCAGGCCGCCACCCAGGGTGATGTCCCGCCCCCTGGACAGCCGCGACTGCGCCCAGGCCTTGCTGCCCAGATCAGCCGCGGCCCCCGCCACCACAATGACCGCGACCAGCCCCACCGACCGGAAGTTGACGCCCACACCAGCGGAGCTTAAGCCAGGAACCCGACTGCCCCGCCGCCGATCGCGGAGATGTGTGCGTTTTGCACTGGTTGTTGGTAACGTCGATGCCCGTGCGAAACGCACATATCTGGGAGAGCCCGGGATGGCCGGGACAGGCGACGGGAGGAAGACCGATGACCGAGTCCGGGATTGACCGGCTGCTGATCGTGCGGCCGGAGGACCGCCAGCCCTACTGGAACGGGACCAGCCAGATCACCATCCAGGCCGGGGCCGCGGACACCGGCGGGCACTACGGGCTGATCGTGTCGCACGCCCCGGCCGGCGCCTCGCCGCCGCTGCACACGCACGGGGAGGACGAGGCGGTCTGGGTTGCCGAAGGCCAGGTGCGCTTCAAGTGCGGCGACCGGGAGTTCACCCTCGGCCCGGGCTCTTACACGTTGCTGCCGCGGGGGGTGCCGCACTCGTTCCGGGTCGAGGGTGACACCGGGGCGGTGATGGTCGGGCTGCTGTCCCCGGGCGGCGGCGAGGGGTACTTCGCCGAGGCCGGGGTCCCGGTGACCGGGCCGAACCCGCCCCAGCCCGACCTGGAGCGGATCACCCGGGCCAACGCCAAGTACGGCAACGAGCACATGGGGCCGCCGATGACGGCGGGCTGATCAAGGTCCGGGACCGGCTGCTAGCGTCAGCGCCATGCGTGCCGTTGTGATCCATGGTGAACGTGATGTCCGGCTGGAAGAGGTGCCGGATCCGGTCCTGGCCAGCGGCCCGGACGCCAGCGGGCTGGACGCCATCGTCCGGGTCACCGCCGCCTGCGTGTGCGGCTCCGACCTGTGGGGCTACCGGGGCACCAGCCCGGTCGCCGAGCCACGGCGGATCGGGCACGAGTTCGTCGGCGTGGTCGAGGAGACCGGGCCGGCCGTCACCACGGTCCGGCCGGGCGACTTCGTGATCGCGCCGTTCTCGATCTCCGACAACACCTGCCTGAACTGCCGCAACGGCATGACCGGGCACTGCCTGCACGGCGGCTTCTGGGGAGCCGAGGTCCGGGACCAGGGCTTCGCTGACGGGACCCAGGGCGAGCGGGTCCGGGTGCCGCTGGCCGACGGCACCCTGGTCGCGGTGCCCGGGCCGATCGACCCGGCGCTGGTCCCGGGCCTGCTGACCCTGTCCGATGTCATGGCCACTGGGCACCACGCCGCCCGCTCGGGCGGGGTGTCCCCCGGCGCCACCGTGGCCGTGGTCGGCGACGGCGCGGTCGGGCTGTGCGCGATCATCGCGGCCAAGCGGCTGGGCGCGGCCCAGATCGTGGCCATGTCCCGGCACCCCGACCGGCAGCAGCTGGCCACCGCGTTCGGGGCCACCGCCATCGTGCCCGAGCGCGGCGACGAGGGCGTGGCCCGGCTCAAGGAGATGTTCGGCGGGATCGGGCCCGACATCATGCTGGAGTGCGTCGGCACCAAGCAGTCCATGGACCAGGCGCTGCGCTCGGCCCGCCCTGGCGGCCAGATCGGCTTCGTCGGCCTGCCCGCGGGCGGCCCGGAGGTGCCGGTCCGCCAGCTGTACACCACCAACGTCGGGGTCCGGGGCGGCATGGCTTCGGTCCGGCCCTACGTGGACCAGCTGCTGCCCGAGGTCCTGGACAAGACCATCGAGCCGGGCCGGGTGTTCGACGTGGAACTGCCCCTGGACCAGGTCCAGGAGGCCTACG
>DASXJM010000503.1:0-15198 GCA_036497405.1 Streptosporangiaceae bacterium
TGGCCCCTGGCCGCGACGGTCTCGCTGGCGGTCCCCCTGGATACTGCGTGGGCATGTCTGCCGCACCTTCCCTTCACTGGGCTGGTAAGGCCTGACCTGCACGCGCCGTCCGGCGCGTGGTCGCCGCTGGTCCCGTCGTCGCGAGACACTACCGAAATCTTAAGTTTTTCAACAGAACTGAGCAATACTTAAACAATAACTTGAAATATCCAGATTGAAGGTTGGTGAGTGGGAGTCGATACCATCGCGAAGTTGCCACTTCGCCCGGCCCTGGGGGGTCGCCGACTGATGGTCGGCGCAGTGCACTTCTTGCTGTTATCAGATTGATAGGCGCTTGGGTGCGCGATGGCGTGATGCGTGATGCGGGGCCGGGCACCGTTTCTTGCTGTTATCAGATGGTTCTGGCCGGGACTGGCCGGGCCGGGGGCGGGTGGTCCGGGACGGGCGGCGTGCGACGACACGCGGGCCCGCCGTCCCGGACCGCCCTCCGGGACGCCCGCCGGTCAGGACGCGGGCGGCCGGGTCCGGAGCCAGACGCCGGTGCCGGGCGGGAGCACGTCGCCCCGGATCGGGTGGCTGGCGGCCAGGATGGCCTCGTAGGGGGGCAGCTCGGCGGGCTGGCCGGAGACGTTGATCATGACCGTTACGTTGGCGCCGCGGCGGTAGCAGAGGACGTCGGGCGGGGCGGGCAGCCAGGTGAAGGCGTCGGTGGTGAAGGCGGGCTCGGCGTGCCGGACCTGCAGGGCGTGCCGGTACAGGGACAGCATCGAGGCGGGGTCGGCGTTTTCGGCCTCGACGGTGAGGCCGGCCCAGCCCGGAGGCTGGGGCAGCCAGGTCCGGGACTCCCCGTCCTGGAAGCCGAACGGGGGCTGGTCGCCGGACCACGGTAGCGGGACGCGGCAGCCGTCGCGGCCGAGGTTCACGTGGCCGGAACGCTGCCACATCGGGTCCTGCCGGTCCTGGTCGGGGAGGTCTTCGACCTCCCACAGGCCCAGTTCCTCGCCCTGGTAGACGTAGGCGGTGCCGGGCAGGGACAGCGTCAGCAGAGCCGCGGCCCGGGCCCGGCGGGTGCCCAGAACCAGGTCGGTGGGCTCGCCGATGCGGTGGCCGGGACGGTCGAAGGAAGTGTCGGCCCGGCCGTAGCGGGTGACGTTCCTGATCACGTCGTGGTTACTGAGGACCCAGGTGGCCGGGGCGTCGACTTCGGCGTGGGAGGCGAGGGTGGCGTCGATGACCGAGCGCAGCACGGCGCCATCCCACGGGCAGCGCAGGAAGTCGAAGTTGAACACGGTCTGCAGCTCGCCCGGGCGCAGGTAGCGGGTGGTCCGCTCCACGTCGGGCAGCCACACCTCACCGATCAGGACCCGGTCCCCCGGGTAGCTGTCGGCAATCCGCCGCCAGGCCCGGTATACATCGTGCACCTCGTCCCGGTCGACGAACGGGTGCACCCCGGCCCCGGGATCGCCCGGATCGAAATCGGCCATGGCCGGGTCCTTGGCCAGCAGCACCGCCGAATCGATGCGGAACCCGTCAACCCCACGTTCAAACCAAAATTGGAGCACATCCTCGAATTCGGCCTGCACGTCGGCGTTGCCCCAGTTGAAGTCGGGCTGCTCGGGGGTGAACAGGTGCAGGTACCACTCCCCCGGCTGGCCGTCCGGCCCGGAGACCCTGGTCCAGGCCGGCCCGCCGAACTCGGAGGTCCAGTTGTTCGGCGGCAGTTCGCCGTGCTGGCCGCGGCCGGGGCGGAAGATGAAGCGATCCCGCTCCGGAGCACCGGGCGGCGCGGCCAGCGCGGCCGTGAACCAGGGCTGCACGTCCGAGCCGTGGTTGGGGACGATGTCGAGGATGATCCGGATGCCGAGGTCGTGGGCTTCGGCGATCAGCTTCTCGGCCCCGTCCAGCGTGCCGAACATCGGGTCGATGGCCCGGTAGTCGGCCACGTCGTAACCGGCGTCGGCCATCGGCGAGGGATACCAGGGGTTGAACCAGATCGCGTCGACACCCAGGTCAGCCAGGTAGGACAACCGGGACCGGACGCCGGCCAGGTTGCCCACCCCGTTGCTGGCGGCGGCCCCGGGGCCGGCCGCGAAGCTGCGCACGTACACCTGGTAGATGACCGCGTCGCGCCACCATGGCCGGGCACTTGGGAACTCCGGGACGGGCGCGGCGGACGGTGGAGCCAGAGTGTGATCGCTCACGGGGGTCTTGTTCCTCCGATCAAGATGGGACGGTTGGGCCTCAGCCGAGTCGGCGGTCAGCCCTTGACGCCCCCTGCGGTCAGCCCAGCCATGATGTTGCGCTGGAAGAACAGGAAGAAAACGATCGTCGGGACGCAGGCGATGGCCAGGGCGGCGATGAACACGTCCTCCGGGATGCCGTTGCTCAGGTGGTACAGGCCGATGTTGATGGTCTGGGCCGACGGGTCACTCAGGACCAGCAGCGGCCAGAGGAAGTCCTTCCACACGTTGACCGCGGCGAAGATCGACACCACCCCGATGATCGGCCGCGAGATCGGCAGGACCACCCGCCACAGGGTCCGGAACGGCCCGGCCCCGTCCAGCGCGGCCGCGGCCAGCAGGTCGGCCGGGACCGAGTCGAAGAACCGCTTCAGGAGGAAGATGTTGAAGCCGTTGGCCACCGACGGTAGCCAGATCGCCCACGGCGTGTTCAGCAGGCTGAGGTGCACAAACGGCAGGCTATTAGCGGTCAGGTACTGCGGCAGGACCAGGACGGTGGCCGGGATCATCATCGCGGCCAGCATGGCGAACAAGATCACGTTGCCCAGCAGCGGCCGCAGCTTGGACAGGGCGTAGGCGGCGGCCACGTCGAACACGACCTGGAAGATGAGCGCGCCGCCCGCGTACAGGATCGTGTTCAGGATCAGGCGCCCCAGGCCCAGGTCGTTCCAGGCCGTGAGGTAGTTGTGCGGCGCCGGGTGGGCCGGGAACAGGCTGGGCGGGGTCTGGATGACCTCGGACGGCGACTTGAGCCCGCCGGTCACCATCCAGTACAGCGGGAACAGGAACAGCGCCGCGAACAATGGGACTGCCGCGCACAGCACGACCCAGTAGATGACCTTGCCGCGGCCCCGGCTGAGCTGGGCCGGCGAGATCAGCGTGCGCGGGCCAGCCTCGACGGACTTGATAGCGGCCATGGCTACCCCTCCTCACTGCGGCGGGAGAGCCAGAGATACGCGCCCGCGAATCCCATCAGCACGATCAGCAGCATGATGCCGAGGGCCGCGCCGCTCCCGTAGTTGTTGAACGAGAACGCGTAGTTGTAGATCAGGTAGACCACGGTGGTGGTCCCGGACTGGCCGCCGGTCAAGATGAGTGGCTCGAGGAACACCTGCATGGTCGCCACGATCTGCAGCATCAGCATGAGCGACAAGATGAGCCGGGTCTGCGGGACCGTGACGTGCCAGACCCGGCGCGCCAATCCGGCCCCGTCGATCTCGGCGGCGTCGTACAGCTCGCCCGGGATGCCCTGGAGCGAGGCCAGGTAGACCAGCACCGCGGCGCCCATGTTGCTCCAGGTGGAGAACAGCACCAGGCAGAGCATGGCGATGTGCGGTGACTGCAGCCACTGTGAGGTGGGCAGGTGCAGGGCGTGCAGGACGGCGTTGAACAATCCGCTGTTGTCCGGGGTGTAGAACCACTTCCACAGGAAGGCCGCGGCGGCGGGCGGGATCATCACCGGCAGGTAGACCAGGAGCCGGAAGTAGCCGCGCCAGTGCCGCAGCTCGTTGAGGACGACCGCGGTCACGAACGGCACCGCGTACCCGAACACCAGGGCCAGCCCGGCGAACAGGGCGGTGGCCCGCCACGCGGACCAGAAGCTCGGATCGTGGACGATGTGCCGGTAGTTCTGCAGGCCGACCCAGGTGGTCTCGCCCGCGAAGTTGGTCTTCTGGAAGCTCATGATCACTTCGCGGATCATGGGATACCAGGAGAACAGCGCGAAGCAGAAGATCGCGCCGACCATGAACACGTAGGCGGAGGTGTTGTCGCGGAGCTTCCGCCCGTACCGGGGCCGGCCGGCCGGCCGCGTGGCGATCGCGCCGCCCGCCTTCCGGCGCCGCGTCACATCAGTTACTTCAGTCGCGGTCACGTTTCCTCACCTCTCGCGCGACGCTGGCCGCCGGTGCCCACCCGCCCGGGTGGTGGCCGATGGGGCGGGCGGGCACCGGAGTGGCTCACTGCTGGTTGGCGAGGATGGA
Organism: Streptosporangiaceae bacterium; assembly: GCA_036497405.1. Taxonomy (GTDB): domain Bacteria; phylum Actinomycetota; class Actinomycetes; order Streptosporangiales; family Streptosporangiaceae; genus Bog-532. Next base: position 4,223 of record DASXJM010000503.1, read on the forward strand.
GTTGACCTGCGAGGAGAACGTGCTCAGCAGCTGCTTGAGGTTGGCGTTGCGCTGGGTGAGCACGGCCGCCATCACCTTGTCGCCCTGGGCGTAGATGGCCTGGGCCTGCGGCGGCTCAATGTCGTTCTTCATGTTGGGCGCGGCGTTCAGGTACGGAGTGAAGTTCGCCACCGGGATGGTGGCGTTGCTGTCCTCATCGGAGCTGGTGCTCTTGGCCACCGCGGTGCCCGCGGTCCAGATGTTCGGCTCGGGCAGGCCGACCGGCTGGGCCGCGGCCTTGGCCCGGGCGAAGTTGAACTGGCCCGCACCCGGGGTGAGGAACTCGAAGTTGAGGAACTTGATGCCGGCCTGGATCTGGGCCGGGGTGTCCTTCTTGTTGAACATGTAGCCGTCGCCGCCGAGCAGCGTGCCGCCGTCGCCGGGCATGGGCCCCTCGGCCAGGTTGGTGTAGGAGGACCCGTACTCCTGATGGATGTAGGTAACGTTGTCGGGGGCGCCCACGTACATGCCGAGCTTGCCCGAGCCCATCATCTGCGGCAGGTCGTTGTACTGAAGCAGCTGCTTGGATCCCATCGAGTTGTCGGTCCAGCGCATGGCCTGCAGGTTCTTGAGTACCTGCATCCCGGTGGCGTTATCGAACGAGGCCTTCTGGCCGCTGACCACCGAGCCGCCGAAGGAATACATCTCGGCGGTGAAGTGCCAGCCGCCGACGTTGGCCGCGCTGTAGTCGCCGTAGCCGACGATGCCGTTGCCCAGGGCGCTGATCTTCTTGGCGTCAGTCCGGACCTGGTCCCAGGTGGTGGGCGGCTGGTCCGGGTTCAGGCCCGCGCGCTGGAACAACTGCTTGTTGTAGAGCAGGCCGAGGGTGTAGTTCGACACCGGCACGCCGTACAGGTCACCGCTGGAGCTGCCCCCCTGCCGGTACAGGTTGACCAGGTCGGACTGGATGTTGCCCAGGCTCTTGACCTGGCCCGCGTACTTGCTGATGTTGGCGGCCTGGCCGGAGCTGATCACGTTGGCGGCGTCGGTGAAATACGTGTAGAAGACGTTGTCCATCTTGCCGCTGGCCAGCTTGGCGTCGAAGGTCGACGGGTCGTCGCAGGGGTTGGTGTCGTCGCCCTTGACGGTGACGTTGGGGTTGGCCTTCTCGAACAGCGCGATGTCCTGCACGAAGAATTTGCGCTGGGCGGCCTGCGTCTTGGGCGGCTCGCAGCCCACGGTGATCGTGACGTGGCCGCCGGAGCTGCCACCGGTACCGGAGCCGGATCCGCTGCCGCCGCCGGAGCTGCACGCCGCCATCGAGATCGCACCAATGACCGCGAGCCCGGCCACGGCGGCCTGCCGACGCGGCCGCTTGCTGCCGAATTTTTTCATGGGCACCTTCTACGTTGATGGGCCGGTGTGGCGACGTTGACGCTACATCTGGCTACAAGTCAGTGCAATATCTGAATAGAATTTTGCAAGATAACGACATTGCAACGCAGGAAGTAACCGCAGGTTGGAGGCGCGGGCGAGTCTGCGCAGTCCGCAGGCCGGAGTTTTGTCCGCATTGCGGCGGGCGCGTAGGGCGGGCCGGGGCTGCGGGCGCGGGGTGAGTACCCGGTGCGGTGGCGCCAGCGCGGCGGCCGGCCGAGGGCGGGTCAGGAGACGCGGGCGGTGGAGCCGCGGACGACCAGCTCGGGCTCGAAGAGCAGTTCTTCGGGGGCGACCGGGACGCCTTCGATCTGATTGACCAGCATGGCCACGACGGCGCGGCCCATGGCTTCGATGGGCTGACGGACCGTGGTCAGCGGCGGGGCCGTGCAGGTCATCAGGGCCGAGTCGTCGAAGCCGACCACGGACAGGTCGTCGGGGACGGCCAGGCCGGCCCGGCGGGCGGCGCGGACCGCGCCCAGGGCCAGCTGGTCCGAGGCGCAGATGATGCCGGTGACCCCGGTCTCGATCAGGCGGGTACCGGCCGCGTGGCCGCCCTCGATGCTGAACAGCGCATGCTCCACGGCGACCTCGATGCCGGCCCGCTCGCCTTCGGCTTGCAGCGCGGCCAGCTTGCGGCGGCTGGGCATGTGGTCGGCGGGGCCCATGATGGCGCCGAGACGGGTGTGCCCCAGGGACCACAGGTGGCCGAAGGCCTGCTCGCTGGCCACGGTGTCGTCGGTGGACACCCGGGGGAAGCCAAGCTGGTCGACGGCCGCGTTGACCAGCATGACCGGCACGCCCCGGTCGTGCAGCAGCCGGTAGTGGTCGTGCGGTGAGTCATCCTCGGCAAAGTCGCCGCCCGCGAACACGACCCCGGACACCTGCTGCTGGATCAGCATGTTCACGTAGGCCGCCTCGGACAGGCCGCCCCCGGTCCTGGTGCACAGCACCGGGGTGAAACCTTGCTGGGCCAGGCCGCCGCCGACCACTTCGGCCAGGGCCGGGAAGATCGGGTTTTCCAGTTCCGGCAGGACCAGGCCGACCAGCCGGGCCCGGTCGCCGCGCAGCTGGGTGGGACGCTCGTAACCCAGCACGTCCAGGGCGGTCAGCACCGCCGCCCGGGTCGATTCGGACACGCCCGGGCGGCCGTTCAGCACGCGAGACACCGTGGCCTCGCTCACTCCCGCCTTGCGGGCTACGTCACCGAGCCGTTGAGCCATGCTGCAAGCTTACGGCAAGGCACGTCAATTTCTTGCATGGATTTCCGCTGGGTCAGGAGGCTCGTTCGCGGGCGGCCATGTCGAGGAGCTCTTCGGCGTGGGCGCGGCCGAATTCGGAGTCTTCCAGGCCGGCCAGCATGCGGGACAGCTCCCGGATGCGGCCGGACTGGTCCAGCTGGACCACGCCGCTGCTGGTGACCAGGCCGTCGTTGGCCTTCATGACGACCAGGTGGTTGTCGGCGAACGCGGCCACCTGGGGCAGGTGGGTGACCACGATGACCTGGGCCAGCCGGGCCAGCCGAGCCAGGCGGCGGCCGATCTCGACCGCGGCCTTGCCGCCCACCCCCGCGTCCACCTCGTCGAACACGAACGTGGGGACGGGGTCGGCGCCCGCGAAGACCACCTCGATGGCCAGCATGACCCGGGACAGCTCACCGCCGGACGCACCCTTGTTCAGCGGCAGCGGCGGCGCGCCCGGGTGGGCGGCCAGCCGCAGTTCGACGTCGTCGGCGCCGTAGGGGCCGGGCTCGCCGAGCGGCTGGACCACCGCGACCAGCGACGCGTGCGGCATGGCCAGGGCGGCCAGTTCCTCGGTCACGTCACGGGAGAACTTCTCGGCCGCGTCGGAGCGCAGGGCGCTGAGCGCCCCGGCCAGCTCGGTGACCTGACTGGCCAGCGCGGCCTCTTCGTCGGCCAGGCCGGTGATCCGCTCGTCGTCGCCCTCCAGCTCGAGCAGCCGGGTGGCGGCGGGCTTGGTCCAGGCCAGCACCACGGCCAGGTCCCCGATCGGGTCGGCCCCGTCCGGGAGCCCGTCGGCACCCGGGGCGGACAGCTCGGCCGCGGCCCGGGCCCCGTAGGCACGGACCAGCCGGGCCAGCGCGGCCCGGCGCTCCTGCACCACGGCCAGGCGGGCCGGGTCAGCGTCCAGCCCCTCGGTGTAGGAGGCCAGCTCCCCGGCCACGTCAGCCAGCAGGTACGACGCCTCCGACAGCCGGTCAGCCAGGGCGGCCAGGGACGGGTCGTGCTGGCGGACGGTCTCCAGTTCCTGGCGGGCCCCGCCGACCAGCGCGGTGGCGTCGGGACGCTCGTAGGCGCCCGCGGATGGGTCGCCGAGCAGGGCCTCGTGGGCGGCGGTGGCCGCGGTCCGCAGCGACTCGGCGTTGCCGAGCCGCTCCTCCTCGGCGCGCAGCAGGAGCTCCTCGTCCGGGGCCGGGTCGAGCGCCTCGACCTCAGTCAGGGCCTGCCGCAGCCCTTCCGCCTCGGCGGTCCGCTCCCGGGCCTTCTCGGTGATCTCGGTCAGCTCGGCCCGGACCTCCCGGTGCCGCTGATAGATCCGCTGGTAGTCGGCCAGCGCGTTGGCCAGCTCGGGACCGGCGTAGGCGTCCAGGGCCTCACGCTGCCGGCCGGCCCGCAGCAGTTGCTGCTGGTCGGACTGGCCGTGCACCGCGACCAGGTCGTCGGCCAGGGAGATGAGCAGGGACACCGGAACCGACCGGCCGCCCGCGTGGGCCCGGGACCGTCCCTCGGCCGATACCGAGCGGCTGATGACCAGGGCCGCGCCCTCGTCGTCCAGTTCGCCGCCGGCCTCGTCGACCTCGCGGGCGACCTTGCTGCCGGGGTCGATGGTCAGCCGGCCTTCGACCACGGCGCGCTGGGCTCCGGGCCGGACCCGGGCCGGGTCGGCCCGGCCGCCGAACAGCAGGCCGAGCCCTGTCACCACCATGGTCTTGCCCGCGCCGGTCTCGCCAGTGACCACGGTGAAGCCCGGGGACAGTTCCAGCATCGCATCGTCGATGACCCCGAGCCCGGTGATCCGGACTTCCTCAAGCATGGCCGTCAACCGTCTCCTTTTGTGCTTTCAATGTCTTGGTCGGGCCGGCCACCGAGCCGGCTCCCACGCCAGCCTTTCACCGGCAGGCCGAACTTGGCGACCAGCCGGTCGGTGAACGGGGCGCCGCCATCGTCGCCGGCCGGGCCGCCGTCCGTGCCGCACACCCCGTGCAGCCGTGCCAGCCGCACCGGGAGCGCGCCGCGCCGGACTTCGACCCGTGCCCCGGGCTCCAAGTCGACCATACGGCGACCATCGCACCACATAACGGCACCGTGCGACGGCGCGCCGGCCGATTCGAAAGGAATTTCGGGTGTCAGCGGGACCGGCCCGCGGCCGGAGCCGCCGATGACCTCGATGGCCAGCACCGACCGGGGTGACACGACCATCGGCCGCGCGAACAGCGCGTGCGCGCTGATCGGCACCATCAGCAGGGCCTCGACCTCGGGCCACACCACCGGGCCGCCGGCCGAGAACGCGTAGGCGGTCGAGCCGGTCGGGGTGGCGCACACCACCCCGTCACAGCCCCAGCGGGACAGCGGGCGCCCGTCCACCTCGGTGACCACCTCAAGCACGCGCTCGCGGGCGGCCTTCTCGACCGTGGCCTCGTTCAGGGCCCAGGTGACCGCGACCGGCACGCCGTCGTAGAGGACCTGGACGTCGATGGTCATGCGTTCCTCGACCACGTACCGCCGGGCCACCACCCGGTCCACGGTGTCGGCCAGCCCGTCCGGCTCGGCCTCGGCCAGGAAGCCCACGTGGCCGAGGTTCACCCCGATGAGCGGGGTGCCCGCGGGCCGGGCCAGTTCGGCCGCCCGCAGCAGGGTGCCGTCCCCGCCGACCACGATGACGATCTCGGCCCCCTCGGCGGCCCGCGGGCCGGGCGTCACCTCGGTCACCCCGGCGCAGGCCAGGTCGCCCGCCTCCGGAGTCAGGACCCGCACGGTCAAGCCGGCCTCGATCAGCCGCGAAACGACTTCCCGCGCGCTGCGCAGCGAGTCCTTCCGCCCGGTGTGCGCGACTACGAGAGCCGTCCGCCCACCGTCACCGGCCCCATCACGACTGGCGCTACGTTCGCCCATGGTTGCAGTGTGCCCCTTCACGGTCTGGTCCAGTTCAGTGCGGTCCCTCCGCGATTGCCCGGCGCAGGTCTTCATCGTCCAGCGGTGGTGCGCCGCGCCGCAGCCAGACGAAGTACTCGACGTTGCCCGCGGGCCCCGGCAGCGGGCTGGCCGCCACCGCCCGCACTCCCAGGCCCAGCCCGGCCGCGGTCGCGGCCACCGCGGCGACCGCTTCGGCCCGCAATTCCGCCTCGCGCACCACGCCGCCCGCCCCGACCCGGCCCTTGCCCACTTCGAACTGGGGCTTGACCATCAGCACGAAGTCGGCGTCCGCGGCCACGCTGGCCACCAGGGCCGGCAGGACCAGCGACAGGGAAATGAAGGACAGGTCCCCGACGACCAGATCCGGCCGGCGTCCGTCCGGCCCGGCCGCCTGCGCGGGCTCCAGGGACCGGACGTTGACCCGGTCCCGCACCGTGACCCGCGGATCGGTCTGCAGCGACCAGGCCAGCTGGCCGTATCCGACGTCGACCGCGACCACGTGGGCGGCGCCCGCGCGCAGCAGCACGTCGGTGAATCCGCCGGTGGACGCGCCCGCGTCCAGGGCGGTGCGGCCGGCCACGGACAGCTCGCCGAAGGCCTCGAGCGCCCCGGCCAGCTTGTGGCCGCCCCGCGAGACGTAGCCGGGATCGCCGTCGTCTTCGGTCACGATGATCGGCGTGTCCCGGGTGACCTGAGTGGCCGCCTTGGTCGCGGCCTCACCGTTGACCAGGACCCGGCCGGTCGCGATGAGCTCGGCGGCCAGTTCCCGGGACCGGGCCAGCCGGCGGCGGACCAGTTCCGCGTCCAGCCGGGCCCGTACGGCGCCGGGCTTCTTACGGGCGGGACGTGCGGTCATGACGTCCCGGGCGGCCGCTGGGGGTCGGCCGGGCTCAGCTCGCCGAGCACCTCGCGCAGCCGGTCGTGCACCTGGCCCAGGATGGCGGGGTGCTCCTCCAGCGGCGCGTGATCGAGCCGGCCGAGCTGGGCCACGGCTTCGTCGACCCGGGAGTCACCGGTGCCGTTGAGGCCGGCCAGGCTGATGCGGACGATGTCGCTGGGGCTGGCGAGGTCGGTGGGGGGTTCGGGGTTCACGGGGCTGGGCTGGGGCATGCCAGGTTCTGGTGGTGTAGTGCCGTCGGTCATGTCGTTGGTGTCCCTCAGCTCAGTGGCGCTCGGTGTGCGCTACCCTCCGCGTTGAACGCTACCGTCCCGATGATCGTGGAAGGGGCAGCCGCGATGGCGAGCGCCGAAGAATGCCAGCAAGCGTTCGAAAGGCTGATCGGCCGGCTTTCCGAACTGGACCCCGGGGACCGGGATACCTTCTTCAGCGGGCGTTCGGTCTCCTGCCAGGTGCCCGACCTGGACGTCACCTACGTGACCCGGTTCGGGCCGTCCGGCGCCGACCCCGTGCACCTGGCCGCGCCGGGCGACCCCCAGGCCGACGTGCGCCTCACCGCCAGCAGCGACACCGTGGTCGAACTGGCCGGCAACGTCTCGGCGTTCCCCAAGGCCTGGCTGACCGGCAAGGTCAAGGTCCAGGCCAGCATGCGCGACCTACTGCGCCTCCGCAAGCTGCTCTGACCCCGACGGCCGCATCGGCGCGCCGACCTGGGCCTGGGCCGAGGTGGCGTGCCCGGTCACCTGGTGTATCACCCCGAAGACGGCGGCCGCGATGGCCAGCAGGCCGATGGTGATCAGGACCAGGATGGTCACGAAACGGCGTCGCGGTGACGGGGCGGGTTCCGGAGAGTCGCGGTCTTCGGTCAGGTCAGGCACGGACGAACTATAGGGAAGCTGTGTCGACCTTTGATAACGAAGGTGGGGTGGTGCCGGGTGTCACGGACCCGAGACGGCGGATCCGGACGATGAGCACCACGAGCAGAGCCAGAACGGCGAGCGCGAGCACGATAGCGGCCACCGTGTAGCCGGTGATCCGGGCGTGGTCCCGGTGCACGACCTGGATCGGGCCGGGGTAGGCGAACCGGGCGCCGCTGGCCACGCCGGGGTCGGCGCGCTCGGCCGACAGGCGGCCCGCGGCGGCCAGGGCGGCGGGCGCGTCGACCTCGCCGAAGCCGGTGGCCGGGCTGTAGCCGCCGGACGGGCGGTGGCGGGCCGAGGTCAGCAGGGCCTGTTCCACCTGAGCCGGGGTCAGCTGGGGGTAGCGGGCCCGGATCAGCGTGGCCACCCCGGCCACGATGGCCGAGGCCGGGCTGGTGCCGTCGGCCTCCAGGTAGCTGCCGCCGGGCCCGGCGCCGACCACGTTCACGCCGGGCGCGGACAGCTCCACCGACGAGTTGTTGTCGGAGAACGCGGCCCGCTTTCCGTCCAGGCTGACCGCGGCCACCGCGATGACGCCGGGGAACGCCGCCGGGTAGCTGAGCGGCGTGAACCCGTGCTGGGCGGCGCCGTTGTTGCCGGCCGCGGCCACCACCACCACGCCCTGGGCGGCCGCGGCCGCCAGGGCCGCCCGCAGTCCCTTGGTCGGGGAAGTGCTGCCCAGCGACATGTTGATCACCCGGGCGCCGTGGCGGACGGCGTAGGTGATGCCGGCGCCGATGGCGTCGTCGTTGGCGGACTCGGCCGCGAACTCCCCGAATCCTGGTTCGCCGTCGTCCAGGATGACCCGGACCGACAAGATCTTGGCCGCGGGGGCCACGCCGAGCACCCCGGACTTACGGCCGGCCCCGCTGCCGTGCCCGGCGATAAGGGAGGCGATGTAGGTGCCGTGCAGGCGCGGCGGGTGGTAGCCGCGCGGGTCGACCCCGGCGGTCTCGTCGGGGCCGGTGGTCACCGAGCCCGCCAGGTCCGGGACCGAGCCGTCCACTCCGGTGTCCAGCACGGCCACGGTGACGCCGCCGCCCTTGGTCACCGCCCAGGCCTTCTGGGCGTTGATCGCGCCGAGCTGGGGCTGTTCGGCCGACCGGATGCTGCGCACGGCGATGGAAGGACCGGAGGACGCGGAGCCGGCGCTGGTGCCGGGCGACGCGGAGGCGGGCGCGGCGGCCAGGGCGGGCAGGATGAGCAGCCCGGCCGCCACCAGCCGGGCCAGGATCAGCGGGCCGGTCAGCACGTCCACTCCGGGCGCTGGCAGGTGACGGTGACCGGCTGGCTCAGCGGGGTGCCGATGTCGTCGGCGAGCTGGGTGTCCGCTTCGAACGGGACCGTCTGCCGCTCGCCGGTGGCGCTGGCCGACCGTCCGTCGGTGTAGCCCGACGCCGTGAGCACCGCGTACGGGCCGAACTGCTCGGCCGAGGCCACCTGGCGGGCGGGGTCGGTGAAGGTGGCGGCGGCGGTGCCGGGGAACGCCGCCGCGTGCAGGCCCCGGACCGGGCTCTGATCGATCTTGTAGCTGGCCACGAAGGCGGCGGCCTGCTGGGGAGCCGGGAAGGCCAGCACGCCGATCGTGTACACCACGCCGCCCAGCTGATCGATGTAGCTGGCCCGGAGCACAGCCCGGCAGCCGTCGTGGCGGGCGGTGACGGCCACGGCCGCGTCCAGCGCGGCCGGGCAGGCGGTGACCGGGCTGATCCCGGCCCGGCGGGCGGTCTCCTGGTCGAGCAGGTTCGAGTCGTAGGCCAGGGTGGCCGGGAAAATCTGGCCGGCCGGCTCACGGGCCCAGCGGCTGGCCACCCCGAGTGCGCCGGCTTCGGCCCGCTCGGCCTGGGTGGGCGGCCGGGTCTGCTCGGCGTGCGCCCGGCCGGCCGCGACAATGGCGGCGGCCACGCAGGCCAGGACCAGCACCGCGACCGCGGCGATCACCCCCCACTGGCGGCCACGCCGGGGCGGGCTCGTCACGGGGGTCTCCCCCGTCCTTGCCATGGGGCCCTCCCCCGTCGGTGCCGCCATGTCCTGATCGTAGGGGCTGGCGGCTCCCATTCAGCGCGGGAGGGCGCGCTGCCGGAGCCAGTCGGTGAACTCGGTGGCCACGATCCGCTCGTTGGTGACACCGTCGGCGGCGGCTGAGGCCAGCCACACGATCGGCGGGCCCATGATCTCCGGCTCGAGGACGCCGGGGCGAACCTCGGCTCCGGGTGGCAGCATGCCGGTGCGAGTGGCCCCGCCGGGCAGCAGCAGGTTGACCGTGACCCCGGTGCCATCCAGGTCGGCGGCCATGATCCGGGACAGGGCCTCGGCCCCGGCCCGGGACGGCCCGTAGGGCACGAAGCCGCGCCGGACCATGGTGGTGTGGTTCATCGAGATGTTGACGATCCGGCCGTGCCCGGCGGCCAGCATCAGCGGGGTGACCTCGCGGGCGACCAGGAAGTAGCCGGTCAGGTTGGTGTCCACCACAGCCCGGAAGCCGTCCGGGGCTACGGTCCAGAACCCCTGCGGGTCGGTGTGGAACCGCGGGTTGACCGTGCGCATGCCCAGCCCGGCGTTGTTGATCAGCAGGTCGATCCCGCCCAGCCGGTCCATGGCCGCCGACACGGCCGCGTGGACCGAGGCCTCGTCGCGGGTGTCGAGCCCGAGGCCGGAGGCGCCGAGACCGGTGGCATTGCGCAGGCCCGCCGCCACGGCCTCGGCCCGGCTGGCTTCCCGGCCGGTGAGCACCACGCTGGCCCCCGCGTGCGCCAGCGCGGACGCCATGGCCAGGCCCAGCCCGCTGGTCCCCCCGGTCAGCAGGACCCGGCGGGCCACGACCACCGGTCCCGGGGTGGCGGAGTCAGCGCTGGGATCCTCAGTGTCAGCCATGGGGCATGCCTATCAGACACCGAGTTTGGGAGCCGAACGCCGTCGCGCCCCGCAGCGAGCGATGCCGCGGGGCGCGACCTTCAATATGAAAATTGAACTCCTAGCGGGTGAAGTGCTCCAGGATGTGGCTGAAGTCCCAGGTGTTCTGGGTGATCCCGGAGCAGGTGCCGGCGCCGGTGGTGCCGGGGCAGCCGCCGTTGTCCCGCTGCACGGCCCAGGCGGACAGCAGGGCCAGGCCGTGGCTGCGGGCGAAGTTCTGCACCTGCTGGGTGTCGGCCAGGCTGGTGATCTCGGTCTGGCCCGGGTAGTCGTCGATGCCGGGCATGAGGGTGATGCCGAGCAGCGCCCACAGCCGCGCCGAGCTGGTGTGGTGATACACCGAGGCCAGCTGGGTGTGGGTGTTGGTGGCGGCGCTGATCGCGTCGGCGCCCATGGGCAGCGGGCTCGGCTCACTGGCCAGGTAGTAGTCGAACGTCATCACGTTGACCACGTCGACCCGGGTGCCGGTGGCCACCGCGTTCTGCAGCACGGCCAGGCCGTCGGCGGTCAGCCCGGTCGGCTCCACCGGCAGCGTGTACTGCACCTGCAGCGGCAGGTGGTGGCGGGCGGCCCACTGCTCGACCAGCTTGAGGGCCTGGTTGCGGCGCGCGATGCCGGCCGTGTTGGTCAGGGAATTGGCTTCCACGTCCATGTCGAGCCGGGTCAGGTGGTAGGTCG
>DASXJM010000504.1:0-8166 GCA_036497405.1 Streptosporangiaceae bacterium
GGAAGAGGCGCCGGCTGAGCCCGACGGTCCCGACGGCACGCTGGAGGCCGCCGCACCGGGCTCGGACGCGGCGGACGCGGCGGACGCGGCGGATCCGCTGGCCGGCACCGAGCACGGGGTGACGGGCCGGTTCCCGGTGCGGGTGCGCACCGCCGATGGGACCTGGCGGCACATCGAGTCCACGATCATGCGGTACCGGGTCCCGGGGGAGCCGGACCAGCTGCTGGTCACCGCGCGGGACATCAGCGACCAGGTGGCGCTGCGCCAGCAGGTCACCCACCTGACCTTCCACGACGGCCTGACCGGCCTGCCCAACCGGGCCTACCTGGAGGAGCGGGCCCGGGACGGGCTGCGCCGCCGGGGCGACGGCACCGAAGCCGGTGTGATCTTCCTGGACCTGGACGGCTTCACCGCGGTCAACGACTCGGTCGGGCACGGCGCCGGCGATCTGGTGCTGGCCCAGGCGGCCCGGCGGCTGCGGGCCATCGTGCCCACCCACGACACCGTGGCCCGCTGGGGCGGCGACGAGTTCGCCGTGCTCATCGACAACGCCCCCGGCGTGCAGGACATCGCGGACGTCGCCGAGCGGATGGCGGGCACGATCAGCTCGGCCCCGTTCCGGGTCGCCGACCGGGACATCGCGCTGACCGCCGCCGTGGGGGTGGCCCTGGCCGACGGCTCCCCGCCCGGGCTGGTGCTGCGCAACGCCGACGTGGCCATGTCCAAGGCCAAGGACAGCGGGGGCGGCCGGGTCGAGGTGTTCGCGGCCCACATGCACGCCGACGTGGTCCGCCGCCTGGAACTGGCCAGCGACCTGCAGGGCGCGATCTCCCGGCAGGAGCTGACCGTGCAGTACCAGCCGGTCGTGGACCTGGAGACCGACAAGGTGATCGGGGCCGAGGCCCTGGTCCGCTGGTGGCGCGATGGCGCCGCCGTGCCGCCCGCCGACTTCCTGGACGTGGCCGAGGATTCGGGCCTGATCGTGCCGCTGGGCGCCTGGGTCCTGTCCACCGCCTGCACCCAGGGCGCGGCCTGGCGGGCCGAAGGCTGGGACATCAGCGTGTCGGTCAACCTGTCGGCCCGGCAGATCAACTCCCCCCGGTTCACCGAGTCGGTGGCCGCGGCCCTAGCCGAGAGCGACCTGCCGCCGGAGGCGCTGATCCTCGAGGTGACCGAGCGCGTCCTGGTCGAGGACGGCGGCCTGATGGTCGAGCGCCTGGCCGACCTGCGCCGGCTGGGCGTGCGGCTGGCCATCGACGACTTCGGCACCGGCTACGCCTCCCTGGCCTATCTGCGCGGGCTGCCGGTGGACATCCTCAAGATCGACCCGTCGTTCGTGGCCGGCCTCGGGCACGACGACACCCTCACCCTGCTGACCCGCACCATCGTCCAGGTCGGCCACGACCTCGGCATCATGGTCGTGGCCGAGGGCATCGAGCACCAGCGCCAGCTGCGCGTCCTGCGCGAGCTGGGCTGCGGCTACGGCCAGGGCTTCTTGGTCGCCCGCCCGATGGCCGCCCCCGGCGTGGAGTCGCTGATCAACGGGCGGGCCGATCCGTCCTCGGGTCACGGCGGCTCCGATGATCCCGGATCCAGCGGCGGCTCCGGCGCCGCGCCCGAGCACACCAACGGCAACGGCAACGGGGCCAACGGTGGCAACGGCGCCCATGGCGGGAACGGCACCGCCGGCGAGCACAGCCCCGGTGACGGTGACGGCGCCTCCACCTCGGGTCCGGGAGACGATCACGAGCCCGGCAGCGTCACCGATGCCAGCCAGGCCAGCGCCCGGCGCTCCGGCTACGGACCAGAAATGATCTCCGGGGCCACCGCCCGCCGCGCCGCTGCTGCTTCCTGATTGGTAGCCCAGGCTCGGTCCTGACCTGCGGTAATGACCTTCAATATTATTGATCTTTGGATACCCATGTCTCGCCTGGTGAGACAATTGGGCGACCAAGTTGACGAGGGGCGCGCGACAGGGCATGGTGTCTGATGTGAACCGCACCTTCATTCTGGTACTTGGACAGCGCGCAGATCGCTGACCAAGCCAGCCTCTGCGCGCTCCCCTCGACTGCCTCCCGGCACGAGGGGTTTTTTAATGCCCGTCCGCTCGCGCACCCACTCGCGGGCGAGTGTCTCGCCGACAAGGAATATTCGGATGACTGAGCAGACGAAACCCGCTTCCCCCACGCGCGCAGCCCCCGGCCCTTCGCCGCTGGAGGTCGCGCGGGCGGTGCATCGTGACTCGGCCGGACCCGGTGCCCGCGACGCGGGCCTCGACGCCAGCGGCGAGCAGGCCCCGGACGCCGCGGCCAGCCCGGCCCAGGCCACCGCGACCGCGACCGGCGCCGCGTCGGACGGCGCGAACGGCCCGGACGGCGCCCCCACCGCTCCGGCGGGCCCGGCCGGCGCCGCCGCCAACGGCACGGCCAGTGCGGTGGCCCACGTCGCGGCGGGCGCGGGCACCCCCACCAGCGGCGCGACCGCCACGGCGACCAGCGCCGCCGCCCCCGGCCAGACCCGGATGACCGGGGCTCAGGCCCTGGTCCGCGCGCTGGAGAAGGTCGGCGCGGACGTGGTGTTCGGGCTGCCCGGCGGCGCGATCCTGCCCGCCTACGATCCGCTGCTCGACTCGACCGAAGTCCGCCACATCCTGGTCCGGCACGAGCAGGGCGCGGGGCACGCCGCGACCGGGTACGCGCAGGCCACCGGGCGGGTCGGCGTGTGCATGGCCACCAGCGGCCCGGGCGCGACCAACCTGGTCACCCCGATCGCCGACGCCTACATGGACTCGGTGCCGATGCTGGCCATCACCGGCCAGGTCGCCACCAGCCTGATCGGCACGGACGGGTTCCAGGAGGCCGACATCTCCGGCATCACCCTGCCCGTGACCAAGCACAACTTCCTGGTCACCAAGGCCGACGACATCGCGCGGACGATCGCCGAGGCGTTCCACCTGGCCGGCACCGGGCGGCCCGGGCCGGTCCTGGTCGACATCGCCAAGGACGCCATGACCTCCGAGACCAGCTTCACCTGGCCGGTCCCGCTCGACCTGCCCGGCTACCACCCGGTCACCCGGCCGCACTCGCGCCAGATCCGGGAGGCGGCCCGGATGATGAGCGGGGCCCAGCGGCCCGTGCTCTACGTCGGCGGCGGCATCATCAAGGCCGAAGCCGCCCCCGAGCTGCTCGAGCTGGCCGAACTGACCGGCATCCCGGTCGTCACCACGCTGATGGCCCGGGGCGGGTTCCCGGACGGGCACCGCCAGCACCTGGGCATGCCCGGCATGCACGGGGCGGTGGCCGCGGTCGGCGCCCTGCAGCGGTCCGACCTGCTCATCACGCTCGGGGCCCGGTTCGACGACCGGGTCACCGGCCAGCTGGCCTCGTTCGCCCCGGACGCCCAGGTCATCCACGCCGACATCGACCCGGCCGAGATCTCCAAGAACCGCCGGGCCGACGTGCCGATCGTGGGCGACTGCCGCGAGGTCATCTCCGACCTGATCACCGCGGTCAAGTCCGAGCAGCAGGCCGGCCGGCGCGCGGACCTCAGCGCCTGGTGGACCCAGCTCGACGACTGGCGCACCACCTACCCGGTCGGCTACGACGAGCCCACCGACGGCACGCTGGCCCCGCAGTACGTGATCAAGCGGATCGGCGAGATCGCGGGCCCGGAGGCCATCTACGCGGCCGGCGTGGGCCAGCACCAGATGTGGGCGGCTCAGTTCATCAGCTACCAGAACCCGCGGACCTGGCTGAACTCGGGCGGCGCGGGCACCATGGGCTACGCGCTCCCGGCCGCCATGGGGGCCAAGGTCGGCATGCGGGACTCCTGCGTGTGGGCCATCGACGGGGACGGCTGCTTCCAGATGACCAACCAGGAGCTGGCCACCTGCGCGCTGGAGGGCATCCCGATCAAGGTGGCCATCATCAACAACGGCAACCTGGGCATGGTCCGGCAGTGGCAGACCCTGTTCTACGGCGAGCGGTACTCCAACACCGACCTGCGCCGGGCCGGCACCTCGGCCGACCTGCCGGGCGCCCGTCCGGCCGCGCCCGAAGCGGCCGACAACCCGGCCGCGGTGGCCGGCACCCGCGTCCCGGACTTCGTGAAGCTGGCCGAGGCCTACGGCTGCGCCGCGTTCCGCTGCGAGAAGCCCGAGGACGTGGACAGCGTGATCAAGCAGGCCATGGAGATCAACGACCGCCCGGTCGTGGTCGACTTCATCGTCCACCGGGACGCCATGGTGTGGCCGATGGTCCCGGCCGGCACCAGCAACGACGACATCCAGTTCGCCCGCGACCTGGCCCCCGACTGGGGCGGCGCCGAGTAACGGCGCCCCGCAGTCAGCCGAGCATTCAGCAGAGAAGGCATAGAGCAGATGAGCAGGCATACGCTGTCCGTGCTGGTCGAGAACAAGCCCGCGGTCCTGGTCAGGATCGCCGGACTGTTCTCACGGCGCGGGTTCAACATCGACTCACTGGCGGTCGGGCCGACCGAGCACCAGGAGATCTCCCGCATGACGATCGTGGTGAACTGCGACGAGCACCCGCTCGAGCAGGTCACCAAGCAGCTCAACAAGCTGGTCAACGTGCTCAAGATCGTTGAGCTGGAGCAGGAGCAGGCCGTCCAGCGCGAGCTGATCCTGATCAAGGTCCGGGCCGACACCGAGAGTCGGTCGAAGGTGCTGGAGACCGTCCAGCTGTTCCGGGCCAAGGTCGTCGACGTGGCCCTGGAGGCGGTGACGGTGGAGGCCACCGGCAACCGCGACAAGCTGGACGCGCTGATCCGGGTGCTGGAGCCGTTCGGTATCAAGGAACTGGTTCAGTCCGGCATGGTGGCGGTCGGCCGCGGCGGCCGTTCCATCACCGACCGGGCCCTGCGCCCGGTCGAGCGCAGCGCCTGACCGCCCCACCATCCGAAAACCCTGACCGCCTCACCATCCATCGAAGAAACGAAGAAAGGCCAGGCAGTGGCAGAGATTTTCTACGACGACGACGCCAACCTCGGAGTGATCCAGGGGCGGCACGTCGCCGTGATCGGATACGGCAGCCAGGGGCACGCGCACGCACTGTCCCTCCGGGACTCCGGCGTGGACGTGCGGATCGGCCTGCCCGAGGGGTCGAAGAGCCGGGCCAAGGCCGAGGACGACGGCCTGCCCGTGTTCACCCCGGCCGAGGCGACCGAGCAGGCCGACCTGATCATGATTTCGGCCCCCGACACCGTCCAGCGCAAGCTGTACGAGGAGGAGATCGCGCCCAACCTGGTCGACGGCGACGCCCTGTTCTTCGCGCACGGGCTGAACATCCGCTACGGCCTGATCGAGCCGCCCGCGGGCGTCGACGTGTGCATGGTGGCCCCGAAGGGCCCCGGTCACCTGGTCCGCCGCCAGTTCAACGCCGGCCGCGGCGTCCCGGTGCTGGTCGCGGTGGAGCGCGACGCCACCGGCAACGCCTGGCCGCTCACCCTGGCCTACGCCAAGGGCATCGGCGGCACCCGGGCCGGCGCGCTCAAGACCACCTTCACCGAGGAGACCGAGACCGACCTGTTCGGCGAGCAGGCCGTGCTCTGCGGCGGCGTCTCCGAGCTGATCAAGGCCGGCTTCGGCACCCTGGTCGAGGCGGGCTACCAGCCCGAGGTGGCCTACTTCGAGTGCCTGCACGAGATGAAGCTCATCGTCGACCTCATGTACGAGGGTGGCATCTCCAAGATGTACTGGTCGTGCTCGGACACCGCCGAGTTCGGTGGCTACACCCGCGGCCCGCGCCTCGTCAACAACCAGACCCGCGAAGAGATGCGCAAGATCCTGGGCGAGATCCAGGACGGCCAGTTCGCCCGCGAGCTGGTCGAGGAGTTCGACGCCGGCTCGCCGAACTTCCTCAAGCGCCGCGAGGAAGAGCACAACGAGCAGATCGAGCAGGTCGGCGCCAAGCTCCGCCCGCTCATGAGCTGGATCGGCTCCGAGGAAGACTGACCCCGCGCCGGCGGGTGGCCCCCGCCACCCGCCGGCGCCGCCAGTTCACGAACCCTTGCTCCCAGCCCCGCCCGTCCCATTGCCCCATCAGCCCCGCAGGCCAGGGCCGCCACACCAGGCCCGATCACCACTGAGGTTGTTCTAATGTCTTCTCGCACCATCAGGCTGGCCGTTATCGGCGGCGACGGCATCGGCCCCGAGGTCACCGCCGAGGCGCTCAAGGTCCTGGCCGCGGCGGCCAAGGACGTGGCCTTCGACCAGACCGACTACGACCTCGGCGCCCGCCGCTGGCACAAGTCCGGCGAGACCCTGCCGGACGCGGTGCTGGAGGAGATCCGCGGCCACGACGCGATCCTGCTCGGTGCGGTCGGCGACCCCAGCGTGCCCAGTGGCGTGCTGGAGCGTGGGCTGCTGCTGCGGCTGCGCTTCGAGCTCGACCACTACGTGAACCTGCGCCCGGTCCGGCTCTACCCCGGGGTCACCACCCCGCTGGCCGCCGCCCGCGCCGAGGACATCGACATGGTGGTGGTGCGCGAGGGCACCGAGGGCCCGTACACCGGCGCGGGCGGGGTGATGCGGAAGAACACCCCCGGTGAGATCGCCACCCAGGAGAGCCTGAACACCGCCTTCGGGGTGGAGCGGGTGGCTCGTTACGCGTTCAACCGGGCCATGGCCCGACCCCGCAAGAAGCTGACCCTGGTCCACAAGACCAACGTGCTCACCTACGCCGGTGACCTGTGGCAGCGGACCGTGGACCGGCTGGCCAAGGAGTTCCCCGAAGTCGCCGTGGACTACTCGCACGTCGACGCGGCCTCGATGTTCTTCGTCAGCCAGCCCGAGCGCTTCGACGTGGTGGTGACCGACAACCTGTTCGGTGACATCCTCACCGACCTCGGCGCGGCCGTGGCCGGCGGCATCGGCCTGGCCGCCAGCGGCAACATCAACCCCGAGGGCACCGCACCCAGCATGTTCGAGCCGGTGCACGGCAGCGCCCCCGACATCGCGGGCAAGCAGAAGGCCGACCCGACCGCGGCCATCCTGTCGGCCGCGCTGCTCTGCGAGCACCTGGGCCTGACCACCGAAGGCCGCCGGATCGAGCAGGCCGTGGCCGACGACCTCATCGAACGGCAGGGCGGGTGGACCCGCCGCAACACCCTGGAGATCGGGGACGACATCGCCCAGCGAGTAGCCGGCTAGGGCGGTGTCTCCGGCGCCGCCCGGCCCTCGCGGGCGGCGCCTCATCCCGGGTCGTCCGCGTCCAGTTCGTCAGTTGGACGCCCGGGACCGCCCGCAGGAATCCTCCTCGGCAGATCCCGGCGTAATGTGAAACGTGCTCCGCCGCATTGCCGGTGGTAAGGAGGGATTTCTGCGATGACTGCGCTAGGCCAGACCAGCCCCGAGCAGGGTGAGATCGAGTTCGACGTCCAGCCGTCCGATCACGCGGTCGCGGCGGCCGACCGTGATCAGCTGCTGGCCAACCCGGCGTTCGGTACCCGCTTCACCGATCACATGATCACCTTGCGCTGGAGCCAGGACGCGGGCTGGCACGACGGGCGGCTGGAAGCCTACGGCCCCTTCACCCTGGACCCGGCGACGGCGGTGTTCCACTACGCGCAGGAGTTCTTCGAAGGACTGAAGGCCTTCCGCCAGGACAGCGGCTCGATCGTGATGTTCCGCCCGCAGGCCAACGCGGCCCGGTTCAACCGGTCGGCTCAGCGGATGGCCATGCCCGAACTGCCCGAGGAAACGTTCGTGCAGGCGCTGGAACTGCTGGTCACCCAGGACCGCGAGTGGGTCCCGTCGCAGCCGGAGATGAGCCTCTACCTGCGGCCGTTCCTGATCGCCACCCAGGCCGGGCTGGGCGTGAACCACCCGTCCTCCAGCTACCTGTTCTCGGTCATCGCCTCCCCGGCGGGCGCCTACTTCTCCGGCGGGGTCAAGCCGGTCACCGTCTGGCTGTGCGACGACTACACCCGGGCCGCCCCCGGCGGCACCGGCGCGGTCAAGTGCGGCGGCAACTACGCGGCCGCGTTCGTGGCCCAGCGCGAGGCGGTCGAGAACGGCTGCGACCAGGTCGTGTGGCTGGACTCCGCCGAACACCGCTGGGTGGAGGAGATGGGCGGCATGAACCTGTGCTTCGTCTACGGCTCCGGCGACAACGCCCGCATCATGACCCCCTCCCTGACCGGCACCCT
>DASXJM010000505.1:0-7394 GCA_036497405.1 Streptosporangiaceae bacterium
TTCACCCAGCGGCTGGTGACCCAGATGTACTTCCCGGGCGACCCGCTCCAGCCCATCGACCCGATCTTCAACTCGGTGCCCGACCCCAAGGCCCGCGAGCGCATGGTGGCCCAGTTCGACATCGGCCTGACCCAGCCCGAGTGGGCGCTGGGCTACCGCTGGGACATCGTGCTGCGCGGCCAGCACGCCACCGTCTTCGAATCGGAGGTGGACGATGACTGAGGGTGCGCCGGCGACCGAGGGCATCACGCCCGCGCAGACGGTGGGTCCGTTCTTCGCCATGCGGCTGCCCTGGCCGGACGGGCCGTTCGTGGTCCCGGCCGGCACTCCGGGCGCGATCACCATCGTGGGCCGGATGTACGACGGAGCCGGGAACGTGATCCCGGATGGCCTGGTCGAGACCTGGCAGGCCGACCCGGCGGGCCGGTTCGCCCATCCCGACGACCCGCGCGGCCCGTCGGCCGCCGGCTACCAGGCGTTCCGCGGCTTCGGGCGCTGCCCGACCGCGCCCGACGGCTCCTACCGGATCGTCACCCTCAAGCCCGGCCCGCTGCCCGCGCCCGATGCCGGCGCCGGCGCCACCGAGGCCCCCCACCTGGACGTCTCGGTGTTCGCCCGCGGCCTGCTGCACCGGCTGGTCACCAGGCTCTACTTTCCGGACGAGGACATGGCCAACGACGCCGACCCCGTCCTTCGGTCAATTGATGATCCCGGGCGGCGGTCGACGCTCATCGCCCGGGCTGAACCCGCCGATCCCGGCGACCCCAGCGGGCCCGGCACCGTGCTGCGGTTCGACATCCGGCTCCAGGGCGACGGCGAGACCGTCTTCTTCGATGTCTGAACGGCTGACCGCGACCCTGGAGGGCCCCGACGGCGCCCCCGTGCTGGCCCTCGGCACCTCGATCGGTACCCATCAGGGCCTGTTCGGGCCGCAGGCGGCCGTGCTCGGCCGGCGCTTCCGGCTGCTGCGGTTCGAGCACCGCGGGCACGGTCCGGCCGGTGCCCGGTCCCCGGCGCCGCCCGGCCCTTACACCATCGCCGACCTCGGGGCCGACGTGCTCGCCCTGCTCGACCGGTACGGCCTGGACCAGGTCGCCTACGCCGGGGTGTCGCTGGGCGGCATGGTCGGCATGTGGCTGGCCACCAGCGCGCCCGCGCGGATCTCCCGGCTCGCGCTGTGCTGCACCGCCGCCTACCTGCCCCCGGCCTCGATGTGGGAGCAGCGGGCCGCCACCGCCCGCGCCGACGGCATGGGCACCCTGGCCGGCCAGGTCATCGCCCGCTGGTTCACCCCGGCCTGGACCGAGCGGAACCCGGGTCCGGTGGCGGCGGTGGCGGCCATGCTGGAGGGCACCGACCCCGGGGGCTACGCGGGCTGCGCCGAGGCCATCGCGGTCATGGATCAGCGGGACGCCATCGCCGCGATCACCGCGCCCACCCTGGTCGTCGCGGGCGCCGAGGACCCGGCGACCCCGCCGGCCATGGGCGCACTGCTGGCCCGGACCATCCCCGGCGCCACCCTGACCGTGGTCCGCGGCTCGGCCCATCTGGCCAGCTACCAGACTCCGGGGGAAGTGACCGCCGCCCTGGCCGCCCACCTGGCCCCGCTACTGGGCTGAGCCTCACCACCGGGCTGAGACGCATTCGGTTTTCTCACGCACTTGCGGCATGCTGGTCCCACGGGGGTCATCATCGCTGGAGGGAGACGGAATGCTGCCCTGGTCGGCAGATCTGGCCGGACGCATCGACGAGCACGTGATCAGCAGCGAACTGCTCCGGGACAATCCCCTCGGGGACCCGGCCGACCGGCCGCTGCTCGTCTACACGCCACCGGGGTACGACGACGACCCCGGCCGCCGCTATCCGGCGGTCTACGTCATCCAGGGCTACACCGGCCACGTCGCCATGTGGCAGAACCGGTCGCCGTACCGGCAGCCGTTCCCGGAGACCGCCGACGCGGTGTTCGCCCGCGGTGAGGCACCCCCCGCCCTGGTCGTCTACGTCGACGCCTGGACCAGGTACGGCGGCAGCCAGTTCGTGGACTCACCCGGCACCGGCCGGTACCACTCCTACCTGTGCGACGAGGTCGTGCCCTGGGTCGACGCCCACTACCGGACCCTGGCCGGCGCCCCGCACCGGGGCATCATGGGCAAGTCCAGCGGCGGCTTCGGCGCGATGATCACGCCCATGCTGCGGCCGGACCTGTTCGGCGCGCTGGCCACCCACGCGGGCGACGCGCTGTACGAGTACTCCTACATCCCGGAGTTCGCCAAAGCCACCCGGCACCTGCGTGACTACGACGGTGACATCTGGCGCTGGTGGGACGGGTTCACCTCCCGCACCTCGTTCACCAAGCCCGAAGACCACGACCTGCTCATGCTGCTCGGGGTGTCGGCCTGCTTCTCGGCCAACAAGGACGGCTCGGTCGAGCTGCCGTTCGACCCGGCCACCGGCCAGCTCCGGCCGGACGTGTGGCAGCGCTGGCTGGACTGGGACCCGGTCCGGATGGCCCCGCAGTACGCCGAGGCCCTGGCCGCCCAGCGCGGCATCTGGATCGACGCCGGGGTCCGCGACGAGTGGTTCCTGGACCTGGGCGCCACCGCGTTCCGCGAGACCCTGCGTGACCTCGGCATCCGCGACGATGTGATCAACTTCGAGCTGTTCGACGCCACCCACATGGGCATCGACTACCGCTACCCGCTGTCGCTGGCCTGGATGTGCCACCGGCTGACCTGACCACCGGTTACGAAGTTCTTAATTACTTAAGAGTCCTTATGGAATTGTGAACCGCACACACCGTCGGCGCGTGACCCGCTTGAGTGACACCGAGTGGGGTCAACGTGAAGGAGACGTGTGATGCGCAATCGCGGATGGGCCGCGGCCGGAGCCGCCGCCGGTACGGGCGGGCTGGTCCTGCTGCTGGCCGCGTGCGGCGGTAGTTCGGGCAGCAGCATGAGCGCCGGGTCCGCCTACGGCGGGTCCAGCATGAGCGCTTCGCCGACGGCATCGGCCATGATGGGCGGCGGCAGCACCAATGGCATGGGGACCACCACGGCCACCCTGACCATGAAGACCACCAAGATCGGCAAGGTGCTCACCGACAGCAAGGGCGACACCCTGTACGTCTACTCCAAGGACATGCGGGGGGCGGCGTCCACCTGCACCATGACCTGCGCCAAGGAGTGGCCCGCGGTCAAGGGCAAGCCCGAGGCGGCCATGGGGGTCACGTTCGCCGGATCGCTGGGCAGCGTCAAGGACATGGACGGCACCGTCCAGGCCACCTACGACGGCTACCCGCTCTACACCTACGCCGGTGACATGGCCCCCGGCGAGACCTCGGGCAACGGCGCGGCCGGCGTGTGGCACGTCATCACCGGCTCGCTGCTGGTCAAGTCGTCCGGCGGCATGATGGCCTCGCCCACGCCCAGTAAGACCATGGGCATGGGCGGCTCGTCCGGCGGCATGAACTCGGGTTCTGGCTCCGGTTCCGGCAGCATGGGCTCCGGATCCAGTGCGGGCTCCGGCTCCGGTGGCATGGGCTACGGCTCGGGCACCCAGGTCGGCTCCAGCACCGGCAAGACCACGGCCAAGCACACCAGCCCGCCGGCTCCGCCGACCACGCCCGCGGCCGTTCCGACCACCCCGGCCCCGCCCGCGCCGGTGGTGACTTCCCCGGTCAACGGCGGCGGCTGCGGCTCGGGCTCCTGCTGGTGACGCTGACCCCCTGAGCTGCTCCTCGGGGCCGGATCTATGATCGACGGGCATCGACAACCGCCCGTCCGGCCCAAGCCGGCCCCGGCTCCGAGGAGATCAGTCACGTGAGGCTCGCCACCATCAACACGCCGAACGGACCCCGCCTGCACGTCCGGGGCCGCAGCGGGTACGTCGACGTGGCCGAGGCGACCGGCAACGACCGGTACGCCACCCTCCAGGCCATGCTCGACGACGGGCCGGCCGGGATGGAAGCGGCGCAGACCGCGACGGCGGGGGAGGGCCGGGAGTACGAGGAGCGGTACTTCGGCCCGGCCGTGCCCACCCCCCGGGTCATCCACTGCCTGGGCCTGAACTACGCCGACCACGTGGCCGAGGGCGGGCGCGAGCTGCCCTCCTTCCCGAACGTCTTCATGCGCAGCCCCGAGACCGTGCTCGGCCCCTACGCCGATCTGGTCGTCCCGGCCCTCACCGACGGGTATGACTACGAAGGCGAGGTTGGGATTGTCATCGGCACCGGCGGCCGGTACATCCCGGCCGCCGAGGCCATGAACGCGATCGCCGGCTTCACCGTGCTCAACGACGCGTCCGCGCGGGACTGGCAGCGCGCGGCCAGCCAGTGGATCCCGGGTAAGAACTTCGACGGCTCGATGCCGATCGGCCCCGAGGTCGTCACCCCGGACGAGGTCGACATCCTCGACACCACGCTGACCACCAAGCTGGACGGCGAGATCATGCAGCAGGCCCGGACCTCGCAGATGCTGATCGACATCCCGAGCACGGTCGAGTTCTACTCCTCGTTCACCACCTTGCGCCCCGGCGACGTCATCGCCACTGGCACCCCCGGCGGGGTCGGCTACGCCCGCAAGCCGCCGGTCTGGCTGGAGCCCGGCAAGACCATCGAGATCACCGTGGAGGGCGTCGGCACCATCCGCAACCAGGTGGTGGCCGAGCCCGGCGACCGCGGCAAGTGGCGCTGGCGCCCAGCCAGCTAACCCGCCCAGCTAACCCGCCCAGCTAACCCGGCCGGCTAACCCGGCCGGCTAGTCCTTCCAGGTATCGCCGGTGAGGCGCTGGTACACGTCGATGTAGCGGTCCCGGGTCGCGGCCACGATCTCGTCCGGGATCGGCGGCCCGGGCGGGGTCCGGTCCCAGTCCAGCGTGGCCGACCAGTCCCGCACGAACTGCTTGTCCAGCGAGTGCTGGGGCTGGCCCGGCTGCCAGTCGGACCGCGGCCAGAACCGCGACGAATCCGGGGTCAGCACCTCGTCGGCCAGGATCACCGCGCCGTCCGGGGCCAGCCCGAACTCCAGCTTGGTGTCGGCGATGATGACGCCCCGGTCCACGGCCAGCCCGGCCCCGCGCCGGTACACCCCGAGCGTGATCCGCTTGAGCTCGGCGGCCAGGTCCGGGCCCACCTCGCGCACGGTCTCGTCGTAGCTGAGCGGCTCGTCGTGACCCTCGGCCGCCTTGGTGGTCGGGGTGAACACCGGCTCCGGCAGCTGGGCGCCCTCGGTCAGCCCGGGCGGCAGCGCCACCCCCGAGATCGTCCCGGTCTCCCGGTAGGAGGCCAGGCCCAAGCCGGCCAGGTAACCGCGGGCGATGCACTCGACCGGCACCATGTCCAGGCGGCGGCACCGGATCGCCCGCCCGGCCCACTCCGGGGGCACGTCGGTCGCGGAGATGACGTGGTTCGGCACCACGTCCGCGAGCTGGCTGAACCACCACAGCGACAGCTGGGTGAGGATCTTGCCCTTGTCGGGGATCGGCGTCGGCAAGATCACGTCGTAGACGCTCACCCGGTCCGAAGCCACCAGGATGAGGTCGTCGCCGTCGGCGTAGAGGTCACGGACCTTGCCGGAATGCACGAGCTGCACGTCCCGGAGTCTAGCGGCGTACGATCAGGGCCATCGCGGCCAGGCCATGGCGGCGTGGCGGCGGAGGGCGGCGCAGTGGGCGGCTCGGAAGCGGAATACCTCCAGGTACAGACGACCACCGACTCGCGCCCGGAAGCCATGGAGCTGGCCCGGGTGGCGGTCGAGGCCCGGCTCGCCGCCTGCGCCCAGGTGGCGGGCCCGATGACCAGCACCTACTGGTGGGACGACGGGGTGGAGCGGGCCGAGGAGTGGCTGATCACGCTCAAGCTGCCCGCCGACCGCTACGACGAGCTGGCCGCTCTGCTCACCGAACGCCACAGCTACGACGAACCGGAGATCGTCGCGCTGCCGATCCTGCGCGGTTCCGAGGGCTACCTCAGCTGGATCACCGAGGAGACCCGGAAGTAGTCACCCCTCCGGCGGCACGTTCCAGCTGTCGATGACCGGCTCGTCGTGCTCAGTGCCCAGCGCGGAGATGGTCCCGGTACCCAGGGCGAACAGCCGGCCTCCGTCCGGCGGCAGCCCCAGGTAGCGCGCGGTCAGCACGCGCAGGATGTGCCCGTGCGCGACCAGCGCCACGTTGCCCTGGCCCAGCAGCGGAGCGACCCTGGCCAGCACCCGGTCGGCCCGGGCCCCGACCTGCTCGATGGTCTCGCCCGGGTGCTCGGCGTCGCCGGGGATCACGCCGTCCCGCCACAGGTACCAGCCGGGCCGGCCGGCCTGAATGTCCTTGGTGGTGCGGCCCTCGTAGCCGCCGTAGTCCCACTCCCACAGGTCAGGATCGACACTGACGTTCGGCAATCCGGCCAGCTCGGCCGTCCGCCGGGCCCGCTCGGCCGGGCTGCTGAACGTGGCCGTCACCTCCAGCTTGGCCACCGCGGGCCTGAGCTTGGCCGCCGCCGCCTCCCCGGCCGGGGTCAGCGGAATGTCCGTCCGCCCCGTGTGCCGGCCGTCCCGGCTCCACTCGGTCTCCCCATGCCGCAGCACGATCAGCTCTCCCATACCCCCATCTTGACCGCCCCCGCCCCCGCCGTCACCCTCGCCACCAACCCGATCGCATCCTCGCCTCGCCTCAGCCATCCCGCCCCGAACCCTTGACCCCGTAACCTCCCTGGTGCTTATGTAAGGAAAGTTTCTTAATAATTCCGGATCTGGGAGGTTATGACGTGAACCGAACACGGCTGAGATGGCTGGTATCCAGCGCCGCAGTCCTGGCCGCTTCGGCGTTCGGGGCGACCCAGGCCGCGATGGCGCAGACCGGCGCCCCGGCCCAGCCGGCCGCCAAGGCCGCCTCCGCGCAGCCGGCCAACCTCGGCGCCTACCGGGGCTGGCCCCAGCACGTGTACGCTCCGTACTTCGAGTCCTGGCTGGAGGGGACCGGGGCCGCCAGCATCGCGGGCAGCGCCCAGGCCGCCCGCTCCCCGTACGAGACCCTCGCCTTCCTGCAGACCGCCAGCGCCGGATCCTGCGCCCTGACCTGGAACGGCGACAGCACCGAGCCCGTGCCCGGCAGCACCTTCGCCAGTGACATAGCCACCTTGCTGCGGCACGGCGGCAACGCGATCGCCAGCTTCGGCGGCTACGGCGCGGACTCGACCGGGACCGAGATCGCGGACTCCTGCACCGACGTGAACGCGATCGCGGCCGACTACGAGTCGGTGCTGGCGACCTACCACCTGACCCGGCTCGACATGGACGTGGAAGCCAATTCCCTGACCAACACGGCCGGCATCGCGCGCCGCAACCAGGCCCTCAAGCTGGTCGAGCAGTGGGCCGCCCGCCACCACCTGCCGCTGCAGGTGCAGT
>DASXJM010000506.1:0-2538 GCA_036497405.1 Streptosporangiaceae bacterium
TGCGGGCCCTGGTCCCGGACGACGCGGCCGGCAACGCCGCCGATCCCCGGCATCCGCGCCAGCGGCCCAGCACGGACGCGGTCCCGGCCATGACCGGGTACTGGCGGCAGCGGCATTCGGTGTCGGGCGGGACGACCCAGCTGAACTCCTACGAGACCGGCCTGCGGCGCACCCTGGAACACCTGCTGGCCGCCCGGCTCGCCGAGCGGCACGGCATCAACCTCTACGAGGAACCGGCCGCGGCCCGCCGCGAGTTCTGCCGCGACGAACGCGACGCCCACCTGTGGTCCTGGATCGCGCCCGAGCGCGAACCCGACCCGGACACGGAACGGGGCGGCATCCCGCGCCGGACCCTCGGGCGCATACTCGACCGATTGGAGCAGCTTTGACCGACGTGAGCCCGGCCGAAAGAGCCGAGACCGCCGAGAGCCCAGCCGAGATGGCGGCGAGCCCGGCGGAGACCGCCGTGAGCCCGGCGGAGACGGCGCGCCGGTGCGAGGCCATCCTGGCCGAAGTCGAGCGGGCCGTGATCGGCCGGCGGCGGGCCCTCGAGCTGGTCCTGACCGGCATCCTAGCCGGGGGCCACGTGCTGATCGAGGACCTGCCCGGACTGGGCAAGACCCTCATCGCCCGGTCATTCGCCCAGGTCCTCGGGCTCGACTTCGCCCGCATCCAGTTCACGCCGGACCTACTGCCCTCCGACGTCATCGGCGCGCCCCTGTACGACCAGCGGACCGCGGAAATGGTGTTCCGGCCCGGCCCGGTCTTCACCCAGTTCCTGCTGGCCGACGAGATCAACCGAACCCCGCCCAAGACCCAGTCGGCCCTGCTGGAGGCCATGGGCGAGGGCCAGGTGAGCGCGGACGGCCAGACCCGGCCGGTGCCGCAGCCGTTCATCGTGCTGGCCACCGACAACCCGATCGAGTACGAGGGCACCTACGAGCTGCCCGAGGCCCAGCTCGACCGGTTCCTGCTCCGGCTGCGGCTCGGCCACCTGCCGCCGGCCGACGAGACCAGCATGCTCCAGCGCCGGCTGGACCGCCGCACCGACGCCGCTCCGCTGCGGCCGGTCACCGACGCGGCCGAACTGCTGGCCATGCGCGCGTCCCTGGAGGGGGTCGACGTCTCACCGGACCTGCTCGACTACGTGGTCACCATCCTGGGGGCGACCCGCAACGACTCCCAGATCCAGGTCGGAGCCAGCCCGCGCGGGGGCCTGGCCCTGGTCAAGCTGGCCCGGGCCCAGGCCCTGCTCGACCACCGCGACTACGTGATCCCGGACGACATCAAGCAGATCGCGGTGCCCGCGCTGGCCCACCGGGTGACGCTCCGCCCCGAACTGTGGGTCCGCCAGGTCAGCGCGGACGACGTCGTGGCCCGGCTGCTGGCCTCGGTGCCGACCCCGCGCACCGATCCGACCACCACGCGCTGATGGACGACGGCGGGCGACCGGGGCCGGAACTGCGCTGGCGGCTGTCCCGCCATGCCCGGCGGCTGATCACCCTGGGCCTGGCCGGGCTGGTCATCGCGCTGATCACCGGCCGCCCGGAGTTCGCCGGGGTGGCCGCGCCCGCGCTGCTGATCCTGGCCGCCCGGCGGCCCGACCGGCCCGCCCGGGTGGGGGTGCGGGTCCGGCTGAGCACGACCCAGAGCCACGAGGGCGAGCACGAAGCGTTCGAGGTCAGCCTGAGCGGCGTCGGTGAGCACGACGCCGAGCTGTTCTTCCGCCCGGCCGAGACCATCGATCCGGCCGGTCCCGCCGTCGCGACCGGGACCCAGGCCCGGTTCGGCTTCGTCTGCTCCCGCTGGGGCCGACGGCAGCCCGGTGAGCTGGACATCGTGCTGCGAGACCGCTGGCGGCTGACCGAAGGCCACGCCACCGAGCGGCTGCCCCGCCTCGACTTCTACCCCCGCCCGGCCCCGCAGCGGACCTCGGTGGTGCTGAGCCGGCTGCCGAACCGCCTGGGCGAGCATTCGGTCCGGATCCCCGGCGAAGGCCTGGAGTTCGCCGGGGTCCGCGAGTACGTGCCCGGTGACCGGCAGCGCCGGATCAACTGGCCGGCCAGCCTGCGGCGCGGGCGCCTGCAGGTCAACACGTTCGCGGGCGAACGGTCCCAGGATGTGGTGCTGCTGCTGGACACGTCGTTCGACGTCGGCCGGCCTGGGGCTTCCGCGGTGGACCTGGCCCTGCGGGCGGCGACGGCGACGGCCCGGGTCTGCCTGAAGGCCCGCGACCGGGTCGGGTTCGTGGCCTACCAGTCGGGCGGGGTGCGCTGGCTGCCGCCCAGCCTGAGCCAGCGGCAGGTCTACCGGATCGCCGAGTCGATGCTGGCCGGGTCGGGGCTGGCCGGCCGGGCCGGGACCACGCCTGGGGACCGGCGGCAGCGGCTGCCGCGCCCGGCCCTGCCGCCGGGCGCGCTGATCATGGTGTACAGCCCGCTGCTCAGCCCGGGCTTCATCGAAGCCCTGCGCGACCTGCGGGAACGCGGTTTCGCGATCATCATCGTCGACGTCCTGAACGCCGAGCCGCGCTACAGC
>DASXJM010000507.1:0-14053 GCA_036497405.1 Streptosporangiaceae bacterium
CGACCTGGCCGAGCAGCGGCTCCGCGAGCACGGGGTCCCGGTCGGTGAGGTGCTGGCCGACCGGGCCGAACTGCTGCTGTCGGTGCGGTTGCTGGCCGAGGCGCGGCAGACCGCGGCCGAGGCCGTCCGCGAGTTCGAACAGCAGCGCCGGAACATCACCCTGCCCGAGGCCCGGCTGTTGCTGGCCCAGGCGGACCTGATGGACAACCAGCCCGGCCCGGCGCTGACCCAGGCCCGGGCCGCGATGCGCGAATTCGGCCAGCAGGGCCGCCTGCGCTGGGCGGCGCTGGCCCGCTACACCGTGCTGAGAGCCCAGGTCGCGGCGGGTCCCGAGGCCGGAGCGACCCCCACCGTCCGGTCGGCCGAGCGGGCCGCAGACGACCTGTCGGCGGCGGGCTGGGCCCGGTCGGCACTACAGGCGCGCCTGCTGGCCGGCGAGCTGGCCTTGTCCCAGGGCCGCCCCGTCCGGGCCGAGGAGCAGTTCACGGCCGCGGCTCAGCAGCGGCGCCGCGGGCCGGCCCTGCAGCGAGGCCAGGCCTGGCACGCCGAAGCGCAGCGCCGGTGGGCGGCCGGAGACCGGCGCGGGGCCTCCAGCGCGGCCCGGACCGCGCTACGGGTGTTCGACGAGCACTGGACCGGTCTGGGCGCCACCGACCTGCGGGCGCACGCGGCCGGCTACCGGGCCGACGTGGCCAGCTTCGGGCTGCGGATGGCGTTCACCAGTGGCCGGCCCGGGACCGTGCTGGAGTGGGCCGAGCAGGGCCGGGCCAGCCTGCTGATGCACCGGCCGGTCCGGCCCCCGGCCGACCCGGCCCTGGCGGCGGCGCTGCTGGAACTGCGGGCCACGGTGAGCGAGATCTTCCGGGCCCGCGGGGCCGGCGGCAGCACCGGGGCCCTGGCCCGGCGGCAGCTGACCCTGGAGCGGTGGATCCGGGATTATCACCGGCGGCTGCCGGCGGGCGGCAGCACCGGACCCGGCCCGGCCCGGTCGCTGGCCCGGTCCCTGAGCCGGGCGCTGCCCGCGGCTCTGGGGGACGCCGCGCTGCTGGAGTTCGTTCAGCTGGACGGGGTGCTGTCGGTGGTGACGGTGGCCGGCGGCCGGATCCGCCAGCGCCGGCTGGGACCCGCGGAGCAGGTGGCCACGCTGGTCAGCCGGGCCCGGTTCGCCCTGCACCGGCTGGCCCGGCAGCAGGCCTCCGCGGCCAGCCTGGATGCGGCCCGGGTGCTGCTGGCCGACGCCGCCGCCCAGCTGGACCGGCTGCTGCTCGGCCCGGTGATCACCGAGACCAGGGACCGGCCGCTGGTGGTGGTCCCGGCCGGGGCGCTGCAGTCACTGCCGTGGCCTATTCTGCCGTCCTGCGCGGGCCGCCCGGTCACCGTCACCCCGTCGGCGGCGCTGTGGCTCGGGGACCGGGCCGACGCCGAACGGTCCGGGCCGGTGGTGGTCGCGTCCGGGCCGGGGCTGCCCGGGGCCGAGCGCGAGGCCGCGGCGGTGGCGGCCCTGCACCAGGTGGCCCCGCTGCTGAGCGGGGCGGCCACGGTGGACTCGGTGGCGGCCGGGCTGGACGGGGCCCGCGTGGCCCACCTGGCCGCGCACGGCCGGATCCACCCCAGCAACCCGCTGTTCACCTCGCTGACCTTCGCGGACGGCCCGCTCACGGTGTACGACGTGGAGCAGTTGCGGCGCCCGCCCGAGGTCGTGGTGCTGGCCGCCTGCGACGTGGGCCGGTCGGCGGCCCAGGCGGGCGGCGAGCTGATGAGCCTGTCGGCCGCGTTCCTGGCCCTGGGCACCCGGCAGGTCGTCGCCTCGGTGGTGCCGGTGCCGGACGCGGAGACCGTGCCGCTGATGGTGGCGTTCCACCGCCGCCTGGCCGCGGGCACCCCGACGGTGCCCGCGCTGGCCGCGGCCCAGGCCGAACTCGGGCGCGGCGACCCGGCCGCCATGGCCGCGGCGGTCCGGTTCATCAGCATTGGCACCGCTCCCACCCACCAACCTTCGATATAGAAGGGAACCTGGGCCTGGCCGGCGACGTCCAACCGACGATAACCGCCCAAAGGTGACGGCCCGGAGGAGACTTTCGTGCGGAACGGCGTGCGCTGGCTGGGGGTCGTGCCCGCCTGCGCCCTGGTGCTGGCCGCGGTGGCCTGCGGGTCGCGGGGGGCGCCCGTAGCCGCGGGCGGGTCCGCGGGGACGTCGGCGTGGCCTTCGGTGTCACCGTCGGTGCCAAATTCGGGGTCAGCTTCGGGGGCCGGGTCGCCGTCGCCGGGTTCCCCCAGCCCGGCCGCGATTCCGGCCGCGGTCCTGGACGCGCTGATCGGCCGGTCATCGGCCCGGATCGACGTGGTGACGTCGCCGGGTTCGGTGCTGGCGCACCCGGCGGCCAGTCAGGCCCGGGCGGTGCGGACCGCGTTGTCCCAGCTGCCGCACGGATCGAAGGTGCTCGGCCTGAGCCTGGCCCGGGTCAAGGGCTTCGGGTTCGGCACCGACATGAGCCGTGCCCGGCTGGCCTGGCTGGTGTCGGTGGACCCGTACGGCGGCGCCTACGGAGCTGGTGGCCGGGCCTGCGGGCGGATCAGCTTCGACATCGAGTTCATCGACCCGGCCACCGGTCAATGGCTCATGAGCACGACGGGCCGGCAGCCGGGTCTGCGGCCGGTGCCGCAACTGGGGCCGACCCCGAGCCTGGCCCAGCCCAGCCCGAGCTGCGGCATCCCCGACGGGCATATGCACCAGGGCACCCCGGCCGCCTACTGAACAATTCGATGGGGGTCGAAGCGTCCGCTTTTTAGACTGGAGTCATGAGCCAGGTTTCCGCCGAACGCACCTACGGCGACAGCGACATCGCCGCGATCGGATCGCTGGTGGCGGACCGGGCGCGCTGCCGGATCCTGCTCGCGCTGGGCGACGGCCGGGCCCTGCCCGCCAGCCGGCTCGCGTCCGAGGCCGGGGTCAGCCCGGCCACGGCCAGCAGCCACCTGCGCAAGCTCACCGAGGCGACCCTGCTGACCGTGGAGACCCACGGCCGGCACCGCTACTACCGGCTGGCCGGGCCGGACGTGGGCCGCCTGATCGAAGCGCTGCAGCAGGTGGCCCCGGCCACGCCGGTCCGGTCACTGAAGCAGGACACCAGGGCGCGGGCGCTGCGCGAGGCCCGGACCTGCTACGACCACCTCGCGGGCCGGCTCGGGGTGGCCCTGATGGGGGTCATGCTCGACCGTGGCTACCTGTCCGGCGGCGACGGCCAGTACGACGTGGACCGGGCCCCGGGCGACCACCGGGCCGGATACGGGCACGAGGTCGACTACACCCTCACCGCGGTTGGGCAGGAGTTCCTGGCCGAGTTCGGGGTGCAGATCCCGCCCAAGCGGCGCCTGATCCGGTACTGCGTGGACTGGAGCGAGCAGCGCCACCACCTGTCCGGGGCGCTCGGCCGGGGCCTGCTCGACCGGCTCATCGAACTGGGCTGGGTCCGGCGATCGGGCGGCAGCCGGGCCGTAAAGATCACCGAAACCGGCCAGTCCGGGCTGGACGAGGCGTTCGGGATCAGCGCTTAGCGGCGGCGTCGTCGAGCTGCACCGGGTAGCCCGCCCGCAGGACGGCCACGCTGGACGGCGGCGTGATCACGGTGGCGGTGCCCGCCCGCGGGCGGGCGACGGGCGCGCCGTAGCCGTCGGTGGTCCACGGGACCACGGTGGCCCCGGCCACCACGGCCGGGCCCTCGCCGAGGAGGACAAAGGTGCCGTCAGGAAGGCCGGCCCAGGGCAGGTCATGCCAGCGGCGGCGGTGGGTGCCGGGCACGACCCGCTCCCGGTGCAACTGCGCGTTCATCTCCTTGGCGTTGGGGAGGGCGGTGCCGTTCCCCTCGGCCCAGGCGCGCTGGTAGGCGCGGTAGTCGGCATGGCGGCATTCGGCGCAGGGGCGGTGCCCGGCCGCGAACGCGACCGCCTCGTCGTGGAAGAACAGGTGCGTGTAGCGGTGCGGCAGCCACTGCTCCCGCCACCGCCCACGGAACTCCAGCACGCAGGTGATCCACAAGTTGCTGGCGTGCGACCGCACGATCTCGTGACCGGAATGCAGGACGCCGCCGCGGTTGCCGGTCCACGCTCCGCGCAGCGGGATGGCGACGATTTGCCCCTCCGGGGTCACCCGGTTGCGCTCGGGCATTGCCACACCCCCACGTGTTACCTTTTAATCGCCATTAGAAGATTGCCGTCTCGCCTCTGCCGTCCTGATGGGAGCCGCTCATGACCGACATCCTCCCGATCTCGCCGGAACAGGCCGACCTGCGCGACGCCGTCGGCAAGGTGGCGAGCCGGTACGGCCACAAGTACTTCGTCGACTGCGCGACGTCGCACTCCGAACCCACCGAACTGTACGAGGAACTCGGCGCGGCCGGGTTCCTGGGCGTGCACCTACCCGAAGAGTACGGCGGCGGCGGGGCGGGCCTGACTGAGCTGTGCGCGGTGATCGAAGAGGTGGCCGCGGCCGGCTGCCCGCTGCTGATGATGGTGATCGCCCCGGCGATCTGCGGTTCGATCCTGGCCGCGCACGGGTCGGCGGAGCTGAAGCGGACCTGGCTGCCGGGGCTGGCCGACGGCACCCGGACCATGTCGTTCGCCATCACCGAGCCGGACGCGGGTTCGAACACCCACGCCCTCAAGACCACCGCGCGCCGGGACGGCGGCGACTACGTGATCAGCGGGACCAAGTACTGGATTTCCGGGGCCGACCAGGCCGACGCCATTCTGGTCGTTACCCGGGACGGCGACGCCGGCTCGGAGCGGGACACGCCGATGTCGATGTTCGTGGTGCCGGCCGGGGCCGGCGGCCTGAGCATGCAGCCCATCGAGGCCGAGCTGGTGCAGCCGGAAAAGCAGTTCACGGTGTTCTTCGACCAGGTCCGGGTGCCGGCGGCGGCGCTGGTGGGCGAGGCCGGGAAGGGGTTCCGGGCCGTGTTCGCCGGGCTCAACCCGGAGCGGGTCACCGCCGCCGCGATCAGCAACGGGATCTCCCGCTACGCCCTGGAGCGAGCCACCCGGTACGCGCGGGAACGCGCGGTGTGGAAGACGCCCATCGGCGCCCACCAGGGGGTGGCCCACCCGCTGGCCGAGTGCTACATCGCGGTGACCCAGGCCC
This sequence comes from Streptosporangiaceae bacterium, assembly GCA_036497405.1. Classification (GTDB taxonomy): domain Bacteria; phylum Actinomycetota; class Actinomycetes; order Streptosporangiales; family Streptosporangiaceae; genus Bog-532. The sequence goes on from DASXJM010000507.1 coordinate 5,138, forward strand.
GGCTGCTGACCGCGCGGGCCGCCGAACTGGCTGATCAGGGCGACCGGTCGGGCGAGGCGGTCAACCTGGCCAAGTTCGCGGCCGCCGAAGCCTCGCTGAAGACCCTGGACCAGGCCATTCAGGTGCACGGCGGCAACGGCCTGTCGCGCGAGTACGGCCTGGCCGACCTGTGGTTCCTGGCCCGGATGCTGCGGACCGCGCCGACCAGCCGGGAGATGGTGCTGAACTTCGTGGCTCAGCATTCGCTCGGCCTGCCCGCGTCCTACTGAACCCGCGCCTACTGAATCGCGGCCTACTGAACCGCGCCTACTGAGGAGGAGCGAACGTGACCCGGCTGTCGCAGGACGAGCAGGACATCGTCGACACCGTCCACGAGTTCGTGGAACGCGAGGTGCGCCCGGTGGCGCGGGACCTGGAACACGCCAACGAATACCCCGAGAAGCTCATCGGCCAGATGAAACAACTGGGGATCTTCGGCCTGGCCATTCCCGAGCCGTACGGCGACGTCCAGGTGTCGATGCCCTGCTACGCCATGATCACCGAGGAGGTGGCCCGGGGCTGGATGAGCCTGGCCGGGGCCATGGGCGGCCACACCGTGGTGTCCAAGCTGCTGGTGCTGTTCGGCACCGAGGAGCAGAAGCAGGCTTACCTGCCGCGAATGGCCACCGGCGAGCTTCGGGCCACCATGGCCCTGACCGAGCCGGTCGGCGGCTCGGACCTGCAGGCCATGCGGACCATCGCGTCGCTCGGGGCCGACGGGGAGGCCTACACCGTCAACGGGTCCAAGACGTGGATCACCAATGCGCGCCGCTCCGGGCTGATCGCGCTCATGGTCAAGACCGACCCCGCCGCTGAGCCCCGGCACAAGGGCATCAGCATTCTGCTGGTGGAGCCGGGTGAGGGCCTGACCGTCTCCCGCGACCTGGGCAAGCTCGGCTACAAGGGCGTCGAATCGTGCGAGCTGGCGTTCACCGACTACCGCGTGCCCCGGTCGGCGCTGCTCGGCGGGGCGGAGGGAGCCGGCTTCGCGCAGATGATGAAGGGCCTGGAGACCGGGCGCATCCAGGTCGCCTCCCGCGCCCTGGGCGTGGGCCGGGCCGCGTTCGAGGACTCGCTCAAGTACGCGCAGGAGCGGGAGGCGTTCGGCAAGCCGATCTGGAAGCACGAGTCGGTCGGCAACTACCTGGCCGACATGGCCACCCAGCTGACCGCCGCCCGCCAGCTGGTGCTGTTCGCGGCCGAGCGGTTCGACGCCGGCGAACGCTGCGACCTGGAGGCGGGCATGGCCAAGCTGTTCGCGTCCGAGGCGGCCATGCAGATCGCGCTGAACGCCGTGCGCATCCACGGCGGCTACGGGTACTCGACCGAGTTCGACGTGGAACGATACTTCCGGGACGCCCCGCTGATGATCGTGGGTGAAGGCACCAACGAGATCCAGCGCAACGTGATCGTCGGCCAGCTGATCAGCCGGGGCGGTCTGGGTGGCCCGGGTGGCTCGGGTGGCCGGTAGGGTGTCCCGGTGCCAGCACTGAAGGGGCCCTCCGACTCCCCCGGCGCCCCGGCCGCGGGCCAGACCAAATCGGAGCGCACCCGGGAACGGTTGCTGCAGGCGGCGGCGGTCACGCTCAGCCGGCTCGGCTACGCGGGCATGCGCCTGGTCGACGTGGGCGAGGAAGCCGGCGTGCAGGCCCCGGCCATCTACTACTACTGGCCGTCCCGCGAGCAGCTGATCGAAGAGGTCGTGACCGTGGGCACGATCCGGCTGCGCGAGTACGTGGCGGCCGCGCTGGACGCCGCTCCCCCGGGCACCCCGGCCCTGGACCGGCTGGACGTCGCGATCGACGCCCACCTGCGCCAGCTCATGTCCGAGTCGGCCTTCGCGCACGCCGTGATCCGCAACATCAGCCAGCTTCCGGCGGCCATCCGCTCGCGGCAGATCGTCGAGGAGCGCAAGTACGCCGAGATCTGGCGCGGCCTGTTCGCCGAGGCGGTGACCTCGGGTGAGCTTCGCTCCGGCCTGGATCCCGACCTGGCCCAGCCACTGATCATCGGCATCCTCAACTGGGCCGCCGAGTGGTGGTCACCCAAGCGCAGCTCGATCGACGCCGTGGTCGCGACGGCCCAGTCGATCGTCCGCCACGGCGTCGCCGCCCCCGCCTAGCCCCGCGGCGATGGGGCAGCGCAGGTACTCGGCCCAGGTGGCGTCCTGACGCCGCCCGCGCGGCCCGGCAATCGGTACCTGCAGGCCCTGCGCTGGCCGGGCGCCCTGCGGTTCTCGGCCGCGGCGTTCATCGGGCGGCTGCAGATCTCGATGTTCGGCCTGGGCACGGTGCTGCTGATCTCCTCGCTGACCGGGCGCTACGGCCTGGCGGGGACGGTGTCCGCCACCGGGGCGGCCGGCTACGCGCTGGTGTCACCGCTGATCGCCCGCGAGGCCGACCGGCGGGGCCAGCGGGCGGTGCTGCGCCCGCTGATGCTGGTGTTCGGAGCGGCGACGGCCGCGCTCATCGCCGGCGCTCAAACCCATGCCCCGGACTGGATCCTGCTGGTCAGCAGCGGGGTGGCCGGGGCGGCCACCCCGCAACTGGGCTCGATGGTCCGGGCCCGCTGGAGTGCCCTGCTCGGCGGCTCGGACCTCATGCACGCCGCGTACTCGCTGGAGTCGGTGGCGGAAGAGGTCATCTTCGTGGCGGGCCCGGTGCTGGTCACCCTGCTGGCCACCGAAGTACAGGCCGCCTCGGGACTGATCGTGGCCGCGGGCACCTGCCTGATCGGCTCACTGTGGCTGGTGACTCAGAAGGCCACCGAGCCCGCGATCCCCGCCGCCGGCGGCCAGATACCCGCGCGCCGCCGCGGGCCGCGGCTGCCCGCGCGGGGCCTGATCACGCTGGCGCCGGTGTTCGTGTTCTTTGGCGCCTTGCTGGCCGCGATGGACCTGTCCACCGTGGACTTCGCCGCCAGCCACGGCCACAAGCCGCTGGCCGGCCTGATCCTGGGCGGCTACGCCGGGGGCAGCGCGCTGGGCGGTCTCTGGTACGGGTCCAGGGTGTGGCGGGCCCCACTGCGCCGCCGTTTCATGCTGACGGTCACCCTGGTCGCGGCGGGGACCGCTTCGTTCTGGGCCATGCCCGATCTAGGGGCCCTGGCCGCGGTCCTGCTCGTCAGCGGGCTGGCCCTCGCCCCCATGCTGATCACCGGGTTCACCATCATCGAGCAGCAGGCCACGGCCGGGCGTCTCACCGAGGCCATGGCCTGGCTCATCTCCGCCCTGTCAATCGGCACGGCGCTCGGCTCAGCCGTGGCCGGGCAGGTCATCGACAACGGCGGTGCCCGCTGGGGTTACAGCTTCGCCGCCCTGTGCGGGGCCGGGGCGCTGGTGGCCTGCGGGGCGGGCCTCACCCAGCTGACCGTGCCCAGCCCCGACGCCGTGTCTGGCCCCGGGTCCGGCCCCGGGTCTGGCCCTGCCCCGGCTCAGGCCTGATCGGCGGGCCGCCACTGCGGGTCCCGGCCGAGGTAGCGCAGCAGCTCAGCGGCGTGGCCGTCGGCCGGCTGCAGGGAAAGGGCCGTCGCGTAGGCGCCGAACTGTCGCAGCGGCTCAACGATGGCCTGGGCGGCCGGGAGGAGCTGAGAGGCCAGGTCATCGGACAGGAACGCCGGCTGGCCCAGCCCGGCCGCGATGTCCCAGGCGTGGATGGCGGCGTCGAGGGCGCAGGCCGCGGCCGCGACCGAGGCGGGCAACTCCCCCTGCGGCAGCGGCGTCGGCACCGCGCCGTCGCCGGGGCTGACTGTGGCCCAGGCGGTGCGGGCGGTGGCCAGCGCCGGATCGAGCAGATCATCAACACCGCTCTCCAGGTGGCCCGATGGCGCGAAGGGGTTATCGGTGGGGCCACGGCCTGTCCCCAGGGCCGCCGCCCAGGCCAGCTGGTCGCCGGCCGCGTGCTGCAGGACCTGGGTCACGCTCCACTCCGTGCACGGGGTGGGCGCCTTCCCGTTCGTGTCGTTGATCATCGCGGCGGCCGCGCGCAGCAGGTCAAGGGATTCGGTGATCACGGTCGGAGTCGCCTCGGTCATGACGATCAGCTCCTGGTTCCTGGGTACCGGCTCCTGGCTCTGGCTCAGGCTCAGGCTCAGTTCCGGAACGGAATGAACAGTTCCATTCTAACGGAACGGATCATTCCGTTCCAATGTTATGATGGCCGTATGCAGGTGCGTAGGACCGAGGGGCCGCTCAGCGGCCGCCGCCGGGAAGCGGCTCACAACGACGGGGAGATCCTGACCGCGGCCCGCGAGGTGTTCCTGGCCGACCCGTCGGCCCCCGTCTCGGCGGTCGCGGCCCGGGCCAAGGTCGGGATCAGCGCGCTCTACCGTCGCTACGGCAGCAAGGACGACCTGCTCCGGGAGCTGGCCCGCGACGGCCTGGCCCGCTACAGCGCCGAGCTCGAACAGGCCCTGGCCGACGACCGCGACCCCTGGACCGTCTACGCCGACTGCCTGACCAGAATCCTGGACGGCGGCAGCCAGGCCCTGGCCCAGCGCCTGGCCGGCACCTTCACCCCCACCCCCGACATGACCGAGCTGGCCAGGCGGGCCGGGAACCTGGCCCTGGAGGTGCACCAGCGCGCCCAGCAGGCCGGCGTCCTGCGCGACGACGTGACCTCGGCCGACATCGTGCTCCTGCTCGAGACGCTCAGCACCATCACCGGGCCCAGCCGCGACCACAGTCCGGCCCTGCGCCGCCGTTACCTGGCTCTGCTGCTGCAGGCCCTGCACGCCCCGGGCTCCGGCCCGCAGCGCGCCCCGCGATCTGACCCGCTCCCCGGCCCCGCCCCCGACCCGGCCGAACTGGCCGCTCGCTGGCGCGGTCAGCCGGCCGCGGGCGCCTGAGCCCGGAGCCGGTGGCGCGCGTGGACCGGATCGCGATTGTCGGCTGCGGCGGCAGTGGGAAGTCCCAGCTAGCCCGCGAGCTGGGCCAGCTGCTCGGCATCCCGCCTGTACACCTGGACGGCGTGTACTACGACCGGGACTGGCATCCGCTGGACCAGGAGCGCTTCGCGGCCCGGCAGCGTGACCTGGTGTCGGCACCGCGATGGATCATCGACGGCAACTACGCGTCCACGCTGCCCATCCGTCTCCGGGTGGCCGACACCGTGGTGTTCCTTGATTTCGCAGCCCCCGTCTGCCTGCTCGGCATCGCCGAACGCCGGTTCCGGCACGGCCGCGGCCAGCACGACGCGATCGGCGTCTACGACCGCATCACCTGGAGCTTCGTCCGCTACATCCTCGGATACCGCAGGCAGATGGCTCCCCGGGTCCGCGAGCTCATCGCCACCCACGCCACCCACGCGGAGCTGGTGGTGCTCCGCAGCCGACGCGCCGTCCGGCGGTACCTCACCGATGCGGCCGGCCCAAGCCGCAGCACTTAGCGGGAACCAAGCGGGTGCTTCCGTGACAAGCTACGGCTATGACCGCTGACCAGCCGGAGCCCACGATCACGCAACGGGCCACGGCATCACTGGATGAATTCATCGCTACGGTCCTGCGTCACGTACGTACCGGCGAGAGCGACCCACTGGAAGAGCTGGGCCTGCAGAAGGCCGTCGAAGAACTGCAGAATTGGCGGCCGGACGTCCCGGGCGCAGGCACTGAGCCTGAGCCCGCCTGAAGCTGGCCGCCAGCCGTCACGGTTCGGGCGGGTACACCAGGTCCGACAGGGTGAACTGCCCGGGGGTCCGGCTGGGCAAGGTCGGCTGCCAGCCGCGGTCGATTGATCGCTGGGACGAGGGATCACCGTCGATCACGCCCAGCAGCACCTCGCCGACGATGAGCGCGCCGATGGGCCCCAGCCGCTCACCGTCCTCGCGGACCGCCGCCTCGCGCGCGATGTAGTACCAGAGCGGCGTCTCGCTCGCCCAGCCCACGGCCGCGAGGCCGATTTCGTCGCGCGTCAGCGGCACCTCTCCGATGTGCCGGGCGACGGCCTCGCCCGAGGGCAGGCCGGTCGCGGTCCCGCGCAGCAGGTCGCGGACGGCCAGGGAGGCCTGGTCGTCCTCGTCCACGGCACCGGTGATGTCGATGGGCAGGTGAATCAGCGAACTGGGCAGGCGGCCTTCGATCGCCTTGGCCCGCTGGGCCGGTGGCTGCCCGGGGACATCGAGTAGCAGCGGCCAGGACACGACATGGTCGGCCGGTGTGGGCCCGAACCCCATCAAGTCCGGCATCAGTTTGACGGCGGGGCCGCCCGGCTGCAGCTGGTAGCGGTCGCGCATCTGACTGTGCCCGAACCGATAGGCCGCGTCGGCGAACTCCAGCGGGATGGCGACGGCACCGTCGGGGCGGAAGTATCGCGGCCCGTGTTCCAGCAGTCGGGCCGTCGGCTCCGCGCCGATGGTCTCGGGCAGGTAGTCGTGCAGGACCACATACTGGTAGTGCCAGGTAAGCGACTGGCGGGCCGCGTCGAACAGGCCGGCCTCGGGGACGCCGTCGTCGCGCAACCGGTCAACCAGCCGGTTATGGGCCCGGATCATAGCCACGTGCAACTGGGAGATCAGGCCGTGGACGTCCTGACGCGGGTCGCCGGCCAGCGCGATACCTTCCGGATTGCGGGGCAGGTCATCGTCCGGACCGGACTCGATCTGTCCCAGCAGGAGTTGCGCCGGGTCGCTCCGGCGGTACAGGTAGGGGTGGCCGACTGGCCCCTGGCCGTACAAGAGCTCCAGGTTGAGCCGTGCGCTGCGGGCGTTCCGGAGCAGCTCCACGTCGTCGTGGTGCGTCACGGGCGAGCGATCGGCCGTGAGGTCGTGGGCCAGGTACTGGCCGAAAACCGGGCGCCCGGCGGCAACCGTGCGGGCGTCCGGCACATCGCCGTTCGCGCCGTCACTGCCGTCACTGCCGTCGCTGGGGCCGCCGGCCCGGCCGATGGCCCGTTGCGTATCCGGCCCGATCGCCAGCGCCGGCAGCTCCGGGAACAGTCGCGTGTAGCGGCCACCGGCCAGAATTGCACCGCGGTTCCGCGCCGGGGCCAGGCAGTGGTCGCGCACCTGTCTCATGGCCCACTCCCCTTCGTCACTTCGGCCCCAACGGGACCAAAGTACGCTCCGGCTATGGATCAGGGTCGGGGGTGGTGGTGTAGGTGCGCCCGGCAGGGGTCGTCCAGCGCATGACCCCCGGGGAGGGTTGTTCGAGGCGCCAGCCGCTGGAGTGTTTACAGCGATGGTGGTGACGGCACAGCGGGGCCAGGTTGCATTCGCAGGTCAGGCCGCCCTGGTCGTAGGGAAGCGTGTGGTCCAGGTCGCAGCGGACGGCGGGGCGCCGGCATCCGGGCGCGGTGCAGGTGGGAGTGCGGGCCCAGATCAGGTGCTGGAGTCTGCGGCTGGGCCGGTAGCCCGGTTCCTGGTCACGGTGATCGCAGGTGCCGCGGGCCAGCGGGGTGATCTCCAGCGTGAGGCCCCGGGTGGCCAGGCCGGCCAGGGCGCCGCGGCCGGGGACGCAGCCGTGGCCGATGGCGCGACCGTCCTGGCCGGTGAGGGTGATGCAGAACCGGGTCAGCGGATCGGTGCCCGCGAGGCTGATGAGGTGTCGGGCGAGCGGCGCGTCGACGGGCCCGAACCCGGACACGACGCCTGGTTCGTCGGCTTGCCCCAGCTCAGTGGCGAGCGGCACGGTGAGGTTGATCCGGGCCGGCAGCCGCGGGGCGGAGGCGGGCGGCGCAGGGTTGCCGGGGGGCGGGGCGGAGTCACGGTCCAGAAGGGCGTCGAGGTAGGCGCGGGCCCGCAGCTCTTCCACCGATCCGGGCAGGCCTGCGTCGCGCAGGGCCAGGGCCCGGGCGGTGAGCCGCTGGTCGGCGGCCAGGACATCAGCCGGAGGGAGACTATAGCCCGCCAGGGCGGCCGTACCGGCGTCTTCCTGCCAGCGGCAGACCCGCGGGTCCTTCTGCGCTTCCTCCCGCCGCCGGGCCGCTGCCTCCGGATCGACCGCGAGCACCGCGCGGGCCAGGGCCGTGCGGAGTTGGCCGGCCGTTTGCTTCGTGGCCTGGGCGAGGATACGGGCCTCGACCTGGCGAGCCTGCTCATCGGCCAGGATCCGGGTGGCCTCGGAGATGAGCCGGACCTTGAAGTAGTCGATGAGGCCCGCATGATGGGCGCGGGCGGTGGCGGGCAGGCGAGTGGCCAGGTCCAGCGACAGAGCTGTGCGGTCGCTGGCCGCCCGGCCGGTGAGGGTCAGGGCGGCGGCGACCTCGTCACCGACGAACTCACTGATCTGTTCCGGGAACTTCCCCGGCGCTGCGGGCGCGGTCTGCTCGGCCGGGCGACGGCGGGCCAGTTCGGCGATCGCGGTCAGCAGGTTCGCGCTGATCCACGACTCCACCCGCTGGCAGGCCCGCAGCACCCCGATCAGCTCATCGTCAGACAGCCCGGCCAGGCGCCCGTCGCGAACGGCCGCATCAACCAGGCCGGCCAGCGCCCCGCTGGGTGCACACGTGTCCAGCGCACCACCCGACTCAAAGCCGGAGCCAGCGTGAGATGGGCCGGAGCCTGCGTGAGATGGTCCGGAGCCTGCCCGCGACGGCCCGGAGGAAGGGGATGGGACGCGAGGGAGGAACCCGATGTCGAGGCACTCCCTGGCCGCGGCCAGGGAGTAATGCGGCTCGGCGTCGTCCGGCTCGGGAGCCAGCGCTGCTGTCATCACTCACCGTCCTTCACCCCGACTTTCCTTTCGAACACAGTATCGATTGCTTGGCGGTTAATCAAGAAGAATCGCCGTTGATTTTTGGAATACAGTCCCCTGAAAAGTGCACATGTAAATGTCAGACAGAAAAGTACACAAGCAACTCGTTCGGGAAATGGCACAACATGACTTGCTGACGGAATTTGGAGCGAAACTGGCGTGCCGCCCGGAGGCTCGGCAGGCGGTTCAGGG
>DASXJM010000508.1:0-3324 GCA_036497405.1 Streptosporangiaceae bacterium
CTCGCCGAAGGCATGCTTGTGCGGCGGCGGGCCGCCTCCCGGCTGAGCCAGCACCTCGATGGCATCGACGTCGCCGCCGGTCACGGCCCGGTCGAGCTGGATGGTGACGTGGTTGCCGCCGGCCACGGCGTAGATCGGGTGGTCGGCCGCGAGCATCGGGGTCACGGGCACAACGCTCATTCGATCGCTTCCTTGTCGCGCGCTTCCTTATCTCGGGGCGGGCCGGCGACGGGCGGGCCGGCGACGGGCGGGCCGGCGACGGGTTGGACAGCGCTGGCCGGCTTGGCCGGCGGGTTGGGCAGGGAGGGCCGGCCGCCGATGAGGTTGGCCCAGTCGGTCTGCAGCGGGGACCAGCGCCGGTCGAAGTCGCTGGCCCGGCGGGTCGCCCGCTCCAGGCGCTTGCCCCGGTAGCGATGCCGGGCCCAGATCGAGTTCGGGCGCCCGAGCCGCAGCGCGCCGAACAGCGCGACCGGGGACAGGAAGATCCCGAACAGGGCCGTCCGGTACTTGCCCTTGAGCACGCAGACGAAGGCCAGTACCCCGTCGGCGAGCAGGATCGTGGTCGCGGTGACCCGGAACGTCTCCTCGATGCTGTCGGCCCCGACCACCCCGAGCGGGCTGAACCCGGCCACCACCAGTCCCAGGCAGCCCGCGGTCAGGCTCACCATCTGGACCGAGAGCTGGCCTTCCCCGGTCCAGTAGACGTCCTGCAGGTGCAGGATCAGCGCGAACTCGTCGAGGACCAGCGACGTGCCGATCCCGACCAGGACCCCCGCGAACGAGCGCCAGCCGAGGGCAGCGTGGACCCCCACCGAGGTGAGGGCCCCGATGATGAGCAGGATGATGCCGGGCACGGCGTGATGAATGTGGACTCCGCCCGACGTCACGTTGTTCCGGAACGGGCCCCGGCCGTCCCGGATCAGCCGCGTGATCGTCCGGGTCAGCACGAAGGTGACGACGAAGGCCAGGAAGCACAACATCAGGGGCAGCTTGCCGGCCGCGATCTCGTCCCGGTGCCACCATGACGCCATGCCGCCACCTTACGGCCACGGCCGGTGAAAAGCCCGGTCAGACGCGTGCCTGACGCGGGACGGGTACGCCCCGCTCCTCCAGCAGGCGGCGGATCTCATCCAGCGCGGCCAGGGCCCGCCGTTTGAGATCGCGGACGGAGATGCCGAGCCGGGCCGCGGCGTCGTCCGCGGACAGGTGCCCGTAGAAGGTGCAGACGATCACCTGGCGGTGCTCGCGCCCGAGGGAGGCAAGGGCGGCCGCCACCGCCCCGGCATCCGCGTCGTCATCGGGCGATTGGTGTGAGCCTTCGCGTGGTTCCACGATGCGTCCTTTCCGTTCCCCGTGTCCCAGGGTGTGCGGTCAGGACGACCATCAGCTTGACAGTTGCATTGCCACCGTGGCCAGACGCAGCTTGGTCTCGACCTCGGTGCCCGCGGCGGCGGTCAGAATCACGATCTTCAGCTCGGCGTCGCCGTCGGTCAGGACGTCACAGTCGACCCGGACCGGGCCGACGTCAACGTGGCCGGCCCCGGCTGCACCGCCACCGACCTCAACGGCCACAGCGGCCCGCAGACCGCCGCCGAAGGCACCGACCGATCGTGGCCCTGGCCACCGAGGGCCCGGGCCACGGATCGGGCCGGTTCGCCGACCGCCACGGCGAGATCGCCTGGTCCCAGGGGCGCGCCGGTGCCCCGGCCCTACCCGGCCGGGGCCACGGCCGAGGCCACGGGCGGGCCGAACCAGCGGGTGAGCGCGTCGGGCAGTGTTGGCTCGGTCCGGCTCGGGTCGGTCAGCTCGCCGGCCCAGGCCACGTGCCCGTCCGGCCGGATCAGGACCGCGGCCGGCCCCTCGACCTCGCCGACGGCCGGCAGCCGCCACGGCCCGGTGTACTTGGCCTCGGCCAGCTGGACCCGGTCCGCCCAGGGCGTGAGGTCGAAGCGGCCGGGCTCGCCCAGGTTGAGCAGGACCGGCCGGGCCCGGTGCAGCAGGTGGTACAGCGGCTGGGGGCCGTCCGCGGTGACCAGGTCAAGGTCGGGCACGCGCCGCCCCAGCAGCGGGTGCCCGGGCCCGAGGTCGTAGTGGATGTCCAGGCCGCACATCATCGCGCCGTACCGCCGGCGCGGCTCCTCCATGGCCAGCAGCTCGGCCACGTTGTCGCGCAGCGCGTCGGCCCGCGGTTCCGTGCGCATCAGCAGCTCCTGGGCCAGGTTGTTCTTCAGCATCCGGGCCATGGCCGGATGTCGTTCGGCCTGGTAGCTGTCCAGCAGGCGCTCCGGCGCGGTCCCCCGCGCGACCTGGGCCAGCTTCCAGCCCAGGTTGAACGCGTCCTGGACCCCGTTGTTGAGGCCCTGGCCGCCCACCGGCGAGTGCACGTGGGCGGCGTCGCCCGCCAGCAGCACCCGCCGGTCCCGGTAGGAGGCCGCCTGCCGGATCGCGTCGGTGAACCAGGAGATCCAGGTGGCCCGGCGCAGGCCGTAGTCCGTCCCCCGGACCGCGATCAGCGCCTCGCTCAGCTCGCGCAGGGTCGGCTCGGTGGTGCGCCCGAGCTCCTCTTCCCGGACCACCAGCCGGACCCGGCCGTCGTCCAGCGGGCCCAGGGCGTGGGTGCCCTTGTGGTCGCGGCGGAGGCCGAACTCGGGCTCGCCGTCCATCTCGACCTCGGCGATCAGGTGACTGCTGGTCGCCTCCTGGCCCGGGAACTCGATGCCGGCCGTCTTGCGGATCACGCTGCGCCCACCGTCGCAGCCCACCAGGTACTGCGCCCGGAGCGTCCCGCCGTCGGACAGCTGAACGTCGACGCCGGCGTCGTCCTGGGTGAAGCCGGTCACCTCCCGCCCGCGGTAGTAGGGCACCTCCAGCTCGTCGACCCAGCCGGCCAGGATGCGCTCGAAGTCCTTCTGCCACAGTTGCAGCCCGTACGGGTGCCGGGATGGCTGGTCGCTGAGGTTCAGCTTGATCCCGGCGAAGGTGGCGTTCTGGAAGGGCTTGCCCTCGGCCAGGAACCGGTCGAGGATCCCCCGCTGGTCGAGCACCTCGACCGTGCGGGCCTGAATGCCGCCCGCCCGCGAGCTCTCCACCTCCTGGCGGGCCCGCCGCTCGATCACGGCCACGTCCGCTCCGGCCAGCGTCAGCTCGGCCGCCAGCATCTTCCCGGTCGGTCCCCCGCCCGCGATCAGCACCGAATGTTCGGTCAATTCGTGCCCCGTTTCCCTCGGTTTTCGTCTCCGGCCGGTCATTGTGCGCCCCCAGGGGGGTCTTGCCGCAAGCCCCCGGGTCCGCTATAGATTGAAACTGGAGGGGAGTGGGCATTCC
>DASXJM010000509.1:0-2690 GCA_036497405.1 Streptosporangiaceae bacterium
GGTCGAACGCGAGACGTTCCCCGGCCTGATCGACGCGGGCCAGATCGTGATGGGTTACGCCGACACGTCCTACTGGCTGGACGTGGGCACCCCCGAAGCGTTCGTGCAGGGCTCCTGCGACCTGGTGCGGGGCACGCTGGCCTCACCCGCGCTGCCCGGCCCGTGCGGGCCCGCGCTGTTGCTGCCTGGCGCCTCCGTGGCCGACGGGGCCAGCGTGGACGGCGGCACGATCGTCGGCGCCGGGGCTCAGGTCGAAACCGGCGCCACCGTGGCCGCCAGCGTGCTGTTCGACGGCGTTCGGGTCGGCCCGGGCGCCGTGGTCCGGGACAGCATCCTCGGGGCCGGGTCCCACATCGAGGCCGGCGCCGTGATCGAGAGGGCCGTCATCGGCGACCGGGCCGTGGTCGGCACCGGCAACGAACTGGCCCGCGGCCTGCGGTTGTGGCCCGGCGTGCGGCTCGAGCCCACCTCCGTCCGGTTCTCCTCCGACGCCTGACATGACCGCCCCGGCGCTGCCCCCCGCCACCCCGGTCCCCGTCCCACGCGAGCCCTACGAGGCCCTCACGCGCCACTGGCACGCCCCGCACCACATCAGCGTGCGCCTGTCCCTGTCGGTGCACGGCCGCGGCGGTGGCGACCCCACCTACCGCATCGACGGTGTCGGCGCCGTCTGGCGGACCTCCCTGACTCCGGAAGGCCCGGCCACCCTGCGCGTCCCGCCCGAGCAGGACCGGGAGATCGCGGCCGCCGCCTGGGGCCCGGGCGCGGCCTGGCTGCTCGACTCGCTGCCCGGCATGCTCGGGGCCACCGACCAGCGCGACGGCTTCGACCCGGCGCCGCATCCGCTGGTGCGCGAGCTGGCCGCCCGCCACACCGGCCTCCGCATCGGACGCAGCTGCCGCGTCATGGAAGCCCTGGTCCCCGCGATCCTGGAACAAAAGGTGGTCAGCATCGAAGCCCACCGGGCCTGGCGCATCCTGCTGACCAAGTTCGGTTACCGGGCGCCCGGTCCGGCCCCTCAAGGAATGCGGGTGTTCCCGCCGCCCCGGGTCTGGGCCCGGATCCCGTCCTGGGAGTGGCACCGGGCCGGGGTGGAGATGGTGCGGGCCCGCACCATCGGCCGGGCCTGTGGCGTGGCTGGCCGCCTGGAGGAGATCGTCACCCTCGACGCGGCCGAGGCCAGCCGGCGCCTGCAACTGCTGCCCGGCATCGGGGTGTGGACCGCGGCCGAAACCATGCAGCGCGCGTTCGGCGACCCGGACGCGGTCTCGGTCGGTGATTACAACCTGCCCAAGCTGGTCGGCTGGGCCCTGTCCGGGCAGCGGGTCGACGACGACGGCATGCTGGCCCTGCTGGCCCCGTTTCCCGGGCACCGCTACCGCGTCACCCGGCTGCTCGAGCTGAGCGGCGCCCGCGCCCCCCGCCGTGGCCCCCGCATGTCCGTCCGCGACTACCGCCACTTCTAATTCTTATTGACCGCGACCGGCCAGCACCCCGCCGTACCCCGCTCCCCGCTCCACCACCGGTCCCGCTCACCCCGCAGCTCGTACCTCACCTGTCCCATGCGCCCCATGCGCCTCGGAGCCCGCTTGCTTCCATGTGCGCAATGAGCCACTGCACCCCCTGGGTGTGAGTGATGGTTCATTGCGCACACGCGGAGCGGGAACAGGATCGCCGCGATCATGGCTGAGCGTGGTGAGGGGCCGTCCGGCTCGCGGCGTAATGTCGGAGCTGGGTGAGGTGGTCCGCCGGTGGCCGGCCCGGCCGTCCGGCCCTGTACGCAGACGAAGGGATGATGGGTGACGTCTTCCGCCAATAGCCAGGCCGATGGCCAGGCTGGCAGCCACACCGGAAGCCAGCCGGTCCAGCCCGGCCAGACGGGCCCGATCCCCGGTATGCGCCGGGCGCTGGCCCGGGCCCGGGACGGCAAGGCCCTGGACGCCGCCGAGGCCGAGATCCTGCTGCAGGCTCGCAACACGGACCTGGACCAGCTGCTGCTGTACGCCAGCCGGACCCGCGACGCCGGCCTGGACGCGTCCGGCCGCCCCGGGATCATCACCTACTCCAAAAAGGTCTTCATTCCGCTGACCCGGCTGTGCCGGGACCGTTGCGGCTACTGCACCTTCGCCACCGTCCCGCACAAGCTGCACAGCATCTACCTGGAGCCCGACGAGGTCGTGGCCATCGCCAGGCAGGGCGCCCAAAGAGGCTGCAAGGAGGCCCTGTTCACCCTGGGCGACCGCCCCGAAGACCGGTGGAAGCAGGCCCGGGAATGGCTCGACGCCCGCGGCTACGACGACACCCTGTCCTACGTCCGGGCCATGGCCATCCGGGTGCTGGAGGAGACCGGGCTGCTGCCGCACCTCAACCCGGGCGTGCTCAGCTGGGCCGACTTCCAGCGGCTGAAGCCGGTGGCGCCGTCCATGGGCATGATGCTGGAGACCACGTCGACCCGGCTGTTCGAGGAGAAGGGCCAGCCCCACTTCGGCAGCCCCGACAAGGACCCGGCGGTCCGGCTGCGGGTCCTGGAGGACGCTGGCCGCACCAATACCCCGTTCACGACCGGGATCCTGATCGGCATCGGCGAGACCCTGGCCGAGCGGGCCGAGTCGATCTTCGCCATCCGCCAGGTCGCCCGGGAGTACGCCGGTATCCAGGAAGTCATCGTGCAGAACTTCCGGGCCAAGCCG
>DASXJM010000510.1:0-9394 GCA_036497405.1 Streptosporangiaceae bacterium
CCTGCTGACCCGTTCGATGATGTCCTGCGGGACCGGTGCTGGCGCCCGCACTTGAGACGCCTGGCGTGCCGCCAACGAGCGGCCGTCGCTGCGTTGCGGCGCCGACGACCGGCCCGCGAAGGCGGCCCGGGTTGCCGCCGCGGTGGCGCTGAAGTACTCCGGTGGTTCGATGAATCCCCACTCGTCGAATGCCCGGCCGCTGGCAAGGGCGCGACGGTAGCTGAAACAGGTGAGGTAGAGCGTCCGGATGTACATGACCGCGTCAAGCCGGTCGAGTTCCTCCGCGGTCGGCTCGATGTGCCGCCGGTAGGCGTTGACGGCAGCGTCAATCCGCTCCTGGTCCGGCAGGCGCGGGTTCCACGCGCCCGTGCCCCAGATCAGGTAAGCGAAGTCGGCGAGGCGCGGTCCGCGCCCGGACGCCTTCCAGTTGATCGCGACTGGCCCCTGTTCGCTCAAGACGGCGTGATCGGGGGCGTGGAGGAGGTTTCCGTGGAGCAGGCCCTTCGGAAGGCCATGGCCATCGTCGGCCGAGCGCACCCGGTCGCGGAGCTGCTCGAATCGCTCACGCCCGGCGGCCGCGACCTTCGTGTCGACGGCGTCGAGAAACGACAGGGCCGCCAGCAGGTCCTGACGCGGCGTGCCCTCACGGCTCGGGTCCTCACCACTGGCTCCACCCGGGCGGCTGGCGGTTTCGTCGTACGGCAGCGCATGCAGCCGTCCGAGCAGCTCACCCATCATGGCGAACTTCGCGGCGCCGTCGGGTAGCTGGACGCCTTCAACGAACCGCGTCACCAGGACCGCGCTGCCATCGAAGTCAGATACCGCATCGTCGACCGCCAGGCGCTCCGCGGGATAGTCCTGCCACTCCAGGAATCTGAGGATTGCGGCGTCGCCTTCGGCGCCAGCACGCGGTCGAGCTGGGGGGAACGCACGGGCGACCCACGGGCTGCCATCATTGCGGTCGATGCGGAACACGTAGGTCTTGTGCACGCTGAGCTTCGTCGCCGCGACCGGGTCAATGCCGTAACGGTCCCGGAGATGAGCGAGTAGCCGCCCAGGAACTGGCTCGTGGTGCATTCGCGCACCGAGACCCTCGAGATCCGATAGCGCTTCGGTGTAGCGCTGTCCAGTCTCCTCAGCGTGGCGCCGGACAACCTTCTTGAAGCTGGCGTCCCTAGTCATGAACAAGCCTCCCCTTGACACCCTCGTCCCCCAGCGACGCGGTGTTGGAAGATGGCCTGTGACATTGACGACCGAGAGGGCGAATCCCCTTCGCCGATGGAACTCCGGCTGGGGCGGATGTTCCACAGCTCGGCGACCGGTCGTCGCCATGAGCAAACTCTTCCCGAGGTCCCCGGCCCCGGTCAAGTGGTCCGGCGTCAGGAGCCCAGCACGAAGTCGGCCACCACGCCGGCCAGGCGCGGGCCCGCGTCCTCCTGCAGGAAGTGCC
The DNA here is from genome assembly GCA_036497405.1 of Streptosporangiaceae bacterium. Classification (GTDB taxonomy): domain Bacteria; phylum Actinomycetota; class Actinomycetes; order Streptosporangiales; family Streptosporangiaceae; genus Bog-532. The sequence continues at coordinate 1,451 of DASXJM010000510.1, forward strand.
CGGCCCCTTCGATGACCGGGTGGTCGAGGCCGGCGGCCCCCGGGATGGCCCGCTTCAGCACCGGCCCCATGGCCGCGGTGATCGGGTCACCGTCGCTGAACGCGACCAGGAACGGCCGATCCCAGGCCTGGAGCTGCTGCCAGGCGGCCCGGTTGGCCTCGGTGGCCGGGTCGTCCGGCGCGGTCGGCAGAATGAGCGGCATGGCCCGCGGCCCGGCCTTGAACGACTCGTCCGGGAACGGGGCCGCGTAGGCGGCCAGCTCCGGCGCGGACAGCCGGGTCCGGCAGCCGGACTGCACCAGCCGGGCCACGTCCAGGTCCGGCGCCTTCTCCACCACCCGGCGGAACTGCCACCACACCTCGGGCATGGGCACGTCCCCGGTCGGCAGCCCGGTGTTGGCCGCGACCACGCGGGCGAACCGGCCCGGGTGCTCGGCGACCAGCCGCAGCCCGAGCAGGCCACCCCAGTCCTGTCCGACCAGGGTTACGTCCCGCAGATCCATTCGATCGAAGGTCAATGCCCGGAGCCACTCCACGTGCCGGGCGTAGCTGTGGTCGGCGACCTCGGCCGGTTTGTCTGACCGGCCGAACCCGACCAGGTCCGGGGCGATGGCCCGCAGCCCGCGCCCGGCCAGCACCGGCAGCATGGTCCGGTACAGGAAGGACCAGCTGGGCTCGCCGTGCAGCAGCAGCACCACCGGTCCGTCGGCCGGCCCCGCTTCCACGTAAGCCATCCGCACGTCATCCCCGCCCGGCGTCCCCACGGTCACGTAATGCGGCTCATGACCAAAGTCCGGCAGCCCAGCAAACCGCTCGTCCGGCGTACGCAGGATGTCCATGCGGCCCATCGTCGCACGGCCGCCCCTCAGGAAATATGGGCCCCGATCAGGTGGCCGACGCCAAAGGTCACGGCCGCGGCCAGCGTGCCCGCGACCACCTGGCGGAGCCCGGAGCGGACCGCGTTCCGGCCGTTGAGGGCGCCGATGCTGGCGCCGACCCCGAACATCGCGGCCAGGGCCAGCACGATCGCGGTCACCAGCGCCGCCGTGCCACTGCCGGCCAGGTAGGGCACGACCACCACGAACGCACCCAGCGCGAACGCCAGCAGGCTGGACAGTGCCGCACTCCACGGTGAGCCCAGCTGGTCCGGATCCAGCCCGAGTTCCTCCCGGGCCAGCGTGTCCAGTGCCACCGAACGGTCGGACATGATCTTGCTGGCCAGCTGCTCGGCGTCGGCCCGGGACAGCCCCTTGGCCCGGTAGATGAGCACGAGCTCGGCGTGCTCCTCCTCCGGCTTCTCGGCCAGCTCGGTCTCCTCCAGCGCGATCTCCCGCTGGTACATCTCGCGCTGGCTGGACATGGACACGTACTCGCCCGCGGCCATCGAGAACGACCCGGCCAGCAGGCCTGCCACCCCGGCCAGCAGCGTGACCGTGCGCGACACCCCGGACCCGGCGAACCCCATGACCAGCGCGGTGTTGGAGACCAGGCCGTCGCTGATCCCGAACACCCCGGCCCGCAGCGCCCCCGACCGGTCGCCCCGGTGCCACGGCTCGCGCCGGCGGACCTGGGCCGACGGGTCCGGCTTGCCGCCGTCGATCAGCCGACCCAGCGTACGCGCGTGACCGCGCTCGTCGGCGGCCATGCCCGGGGCGGCGTCGGGGTCGGCGTCGTACATCCCGGCGTCGGCCCGCTCGGCCCGCTCGATCATCGGCAGCACGGTCTTGACCGACAGCCGGTGCGCGGCCTGGCCCAGCAGCCGGGTCCGCAGGCTCGGCCCCCGGGGGGCGGGCACGTCCGCGCCCGCGTCGCGCAGCTTGCCTTCCCAGTGCGCGGCGTGCTGGAGCTCGATCGAAGCCAGCTCCCGGAAAATTTCTTCCCGCTCACCGGTCTCGGCGTCGGCCAGGCGGCTGTACAGCGCGGCCGCGTCCCGCTCGCTGGCCAGCATGTCGCGCCAGCGCTTGACCGAGTCGGATCGCCGCGGGGAACTCATTTCTTTCGTCGTCATATGCCTCGTTACAACTGGGTGGGTCGGCTCATTATGCCGCCCGGCCCCCCACCTAAGCCCAGCCTCAGTTTTGTGAGGTCAGCCTGGCCTTAGTCGGTGATCCAGTCGGTAGTTCAGTCGGCGATGGCGGCGTAGGTCGCGGTCCAGAAGTCCTGGAACAGGCGGGGCGGGATCGGTGAATCCCACGCCTGCTGGGTCATGAGGATCATGGTCAGGTCCTCGGCCGGGTCGTTGTACCAGGAGGTGCCCATGCCGCCGTCCCAGCCGTAGGTGCCGGCCGACTTTGCCACCTCGGTGCGCTCGGTCACCACCGACATCCCGAAGCCCCACCCATGCACCCGGAAGTAGCCCGGGACCAGCCCCGACGCGGCCTTCTGCTCCGGGGTCAGCTGGTCGGTGGTCATGAACTCCACCGTCGGGCGGGACAGGATCCGCACCCCCCGGCTGGTTCCCTTCTCCCGCAGCATGTCAGCGAAGGCCAGGTAGTCGTCGGCGGTGGAGACCAGCCCGCCCGCGCCGGACGGGAACGAGGGCAGTCGGCTCCACTGCCCGTCGCGCGGCTGGTCGTAGACCTCGGCCGCGTTCGTGCTGGGGTTGATCACGTAGGCCGCGGGCAGCCGGTCGATCCGGTCGAACGGCACGTCGAAGCCGGTGTCCTTCATGCCCAGCGGGCGGAAGATCCGCTCGGTCAGGAACCGCTCGAAGGGCTGGCCGGTGGCCCGCTCGATGAGCACGCCGAGCACGTCGGCGCCGGTGTTGTAGAGCCAGCGCTCCCCGGGCTGGTACATCAGCGGCAGCGTGCCCAGGCGGCGGATCCACTCGTCCGGGGCCGGTGGCGCCGCCGGGCTGGGCATGCCCTGGCCCAGCTCCAGCTGGTTGATCTCATCGGCCAGCGGAACCGTGCCCGGCTCGGCGGCCACGATGCCCAGCCCCATGGTGAAGGTGAGCAGGTCCCGCACGGTGATCGGCCGGTGGGCGGGCACCGAGTCGTCCAGCTCGGCGTCGGGCCGGCGGAGCACCTGCCGGTTGGCCAGCTCGGGCAGCAGCCGGTCCACCGGCTCGTCCAGCCGGAGCACGCACTCCTCGACGCAGATCATGGCGGCCGCCGCCGTGACCGGCTTGGTCATGGAGGAGATGCGGAAGATCGTGTCCCGCCGCATCGGCTCTTCCGAGCCGTCGGCCATGGCCCCGATCGCGTCGACGTGGCCCTCGCCGCGGCGCGCGACCATGGTCACCAGGCCGGGCACCTCGCCGCGCTCGACGTAGCCGGTCATCACGTCATGCAGGCGCTTGAGCCGATTCGCCGACAGTCCGCCGTCACGCATGTCCGTCCGTCCCTTTCGATACCTGTCCGGCAGTTACCGATATTCGCCGATTACAGGCCATCGACGGCCATTGTGTGTCCCGGCCCGGGGAGCGTACCGCGCCCCCCGGGCTCATGGGGGCCAGGCGGCGCCGGCTATGCCGGAAGGTGATCAGGCAGGCCGAACGAGGGAAACAGGGTCGCGGTGTCCAGGAAGAACGTCATCCGCGTGATCTGGCCGTCCTTGATCTCCAGTACCTGCAGCGCCCACGGTGTGAAGCCCCCGGCCGGGTCGGGCTTGTACTGCGCGAACCCGGGGGAGCCGTTGATCGCCAGCGGGACCAGGCGCGAGCCCCGGCAGGCGTCCGGGCCGGGCTGCACCATCCAGGTGGTGATGTCCTCGGCGCCCTCGATCCAGAACGCGTACGGCGGCATGTTCTGGACGGCGTCCTCGTGCAGCAGCGAGACCAGGGCGCTCATGTCGTAGCGCTCGAACGCGTCCACGTACTTTTCCAGCAGCTCAGCGTGGTCGTCGGGCATGTCCGCGGCTGGCTCCTGCTCGGGCAGGGCCGCCAGCGTGGCCCGGGCCCGCTGCAGGGCGCTGTTCACCGCGGGCACGCTGGTGCCGAGCAGGTCGGCGGCCTCGGTGGCCTGCCAGCGCAGCACCTCGCACAAGATCAGGGCCGCCCGCTGCTTGGGCGGCAGGTGCTGCAGCGCGGTCACGAAGGCCAGCCGGATCGTGTCCCGGGCCTCGACGATCACGGCCGGGTCGGCCTCGGCCGGCAGCACGCGGTCGTCGGCGATGGGGGAGACCCACAGGTGCTCAGGCAGTTGCTGCCCGAGCAGGGCGGGGTCCGGGGCCGAGGACGGCCCGAGCTCCATCGGCCGGGCCCGGCGCTGCCGCCCCCGCAGCATGTCCAGGCACACGTTGGTCGCGATGCGGTACAGCCACGACCGCACCGAGGACCGGCCCTCGAAGCGATCGGCCGACTTCCATGCCCGCAACATGGTTTCCTGCACCGCGTCGTCGGCCTCGAAACCGGAGCCGAGCATGCGGTAGCAGTACCCGGTCAGTTCCCGCCGGTATTCCTCTAGGGCCTCCGGCTGGGCCAGGGCCGGCCCCGCCTGCCCCACGCCCCCGTCAGTGGTTGCTGCCATAGGTCCGGATTGTAGTGAAGGGCACCGACAAACGGCAGCGAGAAAATCGCCAATGGGGGCAATTTGTGCTGGTCAGAAAGTTTTTTCAGTCGTCCGTGGGGTCTTCGTCCACGTGGTGGCCCGCGGACCGCGGGACCGGCGGCCTGGGCGGCTGGGTCACCGACAGCGCCGACTTCCCGTACGGCGCCCACGACGGATGCGGCGGCCGGGGCCGCCGGTCCCGCAGCGTGGCGGCGGCCTGGTGCATGGCGGTCAGCCGGGCCTGCTGGCTGTCGGCGAACACCTCGGCGACCAGAAAGCCCTGCTGGGCCCGGAAGCAGGTCAGGGCCAGCTCGGTGGCGGCCAGCTGGTAGTTGGCGATGGTCTGCCCGCCGCTCAGCCCGCAGTGCAGCCGGCCCCACTGCCGGGCCAGCCGCCGCTCGTGCATGTCGCCCAGCATCCGCAGGTCGTCCGCGGTCATGATGTCCGGCGCCTGGAACTGCGGCAGCGTGCGGTTGATCAGCGCGACGATGCGCCGCCGGTCGAGTCGCATGGCCAGCAGCAGCAGGCCCAGGAACGCCAGCAGGATCAGGTAGACCACCGACTCCCAGCCCGCGCCCCGCCGCAGCGACTCGTCCCAGGCCGTGTGCAGGGCCACCGCCACCACCCAGCCCACGGCCACGGCCCACAGGCCGCGCCGCCCCTTCTGCATGGCCGCGTACCCGACGCCGATCCCGATCATCGCGGTGAACACCGGGTCCCACAGCGGCGTCAGCAGCCCGCGCTGGAAGAACGCCGAGATCAGCGCGGACAGCCCGCTGTTCTCGGCCTCCACGTAGGCGAACAGGTTCGACACCAGGGCGAAGCCCAGCCCGATCATGGCCGCGTAGACCACCCCGTCGCCCACGCCGTCCAGCTCCGATCGCTGGTAGCGGAGCACGCCGACCAGGATCGCGCCCTTGATGGTCTCCGCGATCAGCGCGCCGACCAGCACCGACCCGAACGAGCCCGCGGCCAGCGCGCCGGCCTCGGGGCCCAGCTCGGGGGTGGTGATCAGGGTGCTGCCGCTCGCGTGCCCGAGCAGGCCGATCAGCGCCGCCACCGCCGCGCCGGCCGCGAACGTGCCCGCCAGCAGCCAGGGCGGCTCGGGTTCCAGCCGGTCCAGGTACAGCACACCCGCCAGCACCAGCGGGACCGGCAGGATGGCCAGGGCCAGGCCCAGCGCTGTCGGGGCCGGGCCGCCGTGCACCACGATGGCCAGGGCGATCACGGCGATCAGGCAGAGAGCGGCGAGACCGGCCAGGAAGCCGGTCGGGACGCGGCCAGGAGGACGCGTCTCAGCGGCCGGCCCGGGGGGTTCGGTCGAGGCCATGTCAGGCAGCGTAACGGGCGGCCGCCGCGGTCACGCAACCCCGCAGGACAGGGAGATCCCGACCGGCCAGGTCAGGCGGCCAGGAACGCCCGCAGCATGGGGGCCAGCGCCTCCGGGGCCACCATGTGGTCCTGGCCTTCGGCCACCCGCAGCTCGGCGTGGGGGATGGTCTGGCTCAGGGTGCGGGCGGCGTCCCCCATGAACGGCGGGCTGGCGCTGCCGTACATCACCAGCGCGGGCACCGTGATCTTGGCCGCCTTGTCCACCGGCACCGCGGTGACCGGGCCCAGCAGGCCGGCGTGGTCGTAGGCCAGCGTGGGCGCGATGGCCTCCAGGCCGGCGAACCAGGGCTGGTTACGGACCTGCTCGACCTGCTCGGCGGGCTGGCCCACGTGGGTCATGAACCGGGCCACCGCGTCACCGCGCCGGTCCTCCCGGAGCGCCACGGCCAGGTCGGCCAGGTAGGCGTCCCACAGCCGCTGCGCGTCCGGGTCGTCCTTGTAGGGCGCCTCGTACAACGCGATCCTGGTCACCACGTCGGGGCCGAGCGCGATCGCGGCCTCCATGACCAGCGCGCAGCCCGACGAGTGCCCGTACAGCGCGGCCGCGCCGCCGGCCGCGCCGATCACCGCGGCCAGGTCCTCGACCTCCCGCTCGACGGCGTAGGGCAGCGTGTCCCCGCTGTCCCCGCGCCCGCGCCGGTCGTAGCGGTACACGGTGAACTCCGCTCCCAGCAGGTCGTCCAGGCCCGCCTTGCCGCCGCGGACGGACAGCGCCCCGTCCACCAGCACCACCGCCGGTCCCTGCCCGTGCCGCTCGTAGGCGATGGTGGTCCCGTCCGCCGAGGTCACCGTGCTGAAGTCGTCGCTCATCTCGTGGCTCCCGTCTGCTGAGTGAGGTAGCTGGCCAAGCGGTCCAGCGAGGTCCGGAAGCCCGCCTGGGCCTCGGGCCGGCGGAACGCCTCCGGTACGTTGCGCTGAACGATGCGCACCTCGGTGCGCGGCCCGCTCAGCTCCTTGAAGGTCGAGATGGTGGTGACCCCGCTGGCCGGCTCGGTCCACACCAGCCGCTCCGGCGCCGCCACCTCATCGAAGACCGCGTGCATGGTGTAGCGGCTGCCGTCGGACTCGCTGACCATCACGGTCTCGAACACCCCGCCCGGCCGCAGGTCGACCGTGATCGCCTCCGGCGGCGTGCGGGTGCCCACCGGCCCCCAGAAGTGGGTCAGGTGCTCGGGCTCGGTCAGGCACCGGAACACCAGTTCCCGCGGTGCCGCGAACACACGGGTGTAAGTGAGCTCGGGGCCCGGCCCGGGGTCAGTCACGGTCATCTCCCTGGAGGGCCCGCAGGTGGTCATCGAGCCGGTCGAAGCGCTCACGCCAGATACGACGGTTGACCTCGATCCAACTCATCGCTTCGCCGAGCATGTCGGCCTCCAGATGACAGGGCCGGAACTGGGCCCGGCGCGTCCGCGAGATCAACCCGCCGCGCTCCAGCACCTTGAGGTGCTTGGAGATGGCGGGCAGGCTCAGCGCGAACGGGGCCGCCAGCTCGTTCACGGTCGCGTCGCCCCGGGCCAGCTGGGCCACGATCGCCCGCCGGGTCGGATCGGCCAGCGCCGTGAACGCGGCATCGAGCCGCTCGTCCACCGCGGTCGCTCCGGCCCGGCTCACGTCCTCGCCTTCCATCCCATGCCCGTTACTTCACCATCAAGCTAATTAGCTGTCAAGTTAAATACAAGGGAGGGCCAGAAGGTATCGGGTCACCCGGCTGGATCTGCTGGGGGAGGGGCGTAGAAGGCGGTGGTCCGGTCGGCGGCCGCCTTGGCCTCCTCGGGCGGGATCCCGGCCGCTTCCGCCGCCTCCTGCCAGGACTGACTGCTGCCGGTGACCAGCTCGCGGTAGGCGGGCGACCCCGGCCCGGCCGTCTGATCCGGCCGTTCCTCGCCGCCCAGCACCCGGCCCAGCGCGTAGAGGGCCAGGTCCCAGCCCACGCCGACCGCGCCCGGGCCGAACTGGCTCCAGAATCCGGGATCCACCGGGCCGTAATGGCGAAGCTCCAGGTCGGTGCCGTCGCCCGCGGCCGCCAGCACGGCTTCGACCCGGGTCACCGGCTGGCCGCCGGG
>DASXJM010000511.1:0-3384 GCA_036497405.1 Streptosporangiaceae bacterium
TCCTGCACCACGGCGGCCGGCCCGGCCACCGACAGCATCCCCCCATGCCCAGCCAGCACCCCCAGCGCCCGGCTCCGCAGCGCCACGACTTTCGCGGCATCGTCCAGGGACAAGATCCCGGCCACACACGCCGCCGCGATCTCCCCCTGCGAATGCCCCACCACCGCATCCGGGGTGACCCCGGCCGCCTGCCAGGTCGCGGCCAGCGACACCATGATCGCCCACAGCACCGGCTGCACCACCGAGGCCGCTTCCAGCCCCGGCGCCCCGTCCGCCCCGGCCAGCACCTCCTCCAGGGACCAATCCACGTACGGGGCCAAAGCCTGCCCGCATTCGGCCAACCGGGCCGCGAACACCGGCGACACCGCCGCCAGCTCCCGGCCCATCCCCGCCCACTGGCTCCCCTGACCCGGGAACACGAACACCGTCTTGCCCGGGCCCTCATCACCCACCACCCCGGACACCACATTCACCGCCGGCTCCCCAGCCGCCAGAGCCCCCAGCCCAGCCAGCAGCTCATCACGGCCCGCACCGGTCACCACCGCCCGCTGCTCAAACACCGACCGCGTCGTCGCCAGCGACCAGCCCACATCCACTGGGTCCAGCCCCGGACGGACCGCCACGAACCCACCCAGCCGGGCCGCCTGCCCAGCCAGGCCACCCCCACCACGCCCCGACACCAGCCACGCCGTACCACCACCGGCCAGCACCGGCAGTACCGGCTGGCCGGCCACCAGGCCATCACCCGCCGCGCCGTCAGCACGTGGCGCCCCGGCGCTGTCCGGGGCCTCCTCCAGGATGGTGTGGACGTTGGTGCCGCTGAAGCCGAACGAGGACACTCCCGCCCGGCGTGGATGCCCGTTGGCGGCCCACGGCGTCGCCTCGGCCAGCAGCCGCACGCTTCCCCCGGACCAGTCGACGTGCGGCGACGGCTCGTCAACGTGCAACGTGGGCGGCAGGACACCCTTCTGTAGGGCCAGGACCATCTTGATGACGCCGGCGGCGCCGGCCGCGGTCTGCGCGTGGCCGATGTTGGATTTGACGGACCCGATCCACAGGGGCTGGCCGCCGGGCCGGTCCTGCCCGTAGGTGGCGATCAGGGCCTGGGCTTCGATGGGGTCGCCCAGGGTGGTGCCGGTCCCGTGGGCCTCGACCGCGTCGATCTGGCCGGAGCTGAGCTGGGCGCTGGCCAGGGCCGCGCGGATGACCCGCTGCTGGGAGGGGCCGTTCGGGGCGGTCAGCCCATTGGAGGCCCCGTCCTGGTTCACCGCGGAACCCCGCACGACGGCCAGCACCGGGTGGCCCCGGCGGCGGGCGTCCGACAGCCGTTCCAGCACCAGCATGCCGGCGCCTTCACCCAGGCTCATTCCGTCCGCCGCGGCGCCGAACGGCTTGCACCGGCCATCGGCGGCCAGCCCGCGCTGCCGGGAGAAACCGACGAACTCGCCGGGAGTGGCCATGATCATGACGCCGCCGGCCAGGGCGAGGGTGCATTCCCCGGCCCGCAGCGCCTGGGCGGCCAGGTGCAGGGCCACCAGCGAGGACGAGCAGGCAGTGTCCACGGTCACCGCCGGGCCTTCCAGCCCCAGCGTGTAGGCGACCCGGCCGGAAATCACCGCGGTCGCCCCGCCGGTCAGCAGGTAGCCTTCGGCACCGCCGCTTCCGTCGGTGAACCCGTCGCCGTAGCCCGCGTAGGCGGCGCCGGCGAAAACCCCGGTGGGCGTGCCGCGCAGCGACCGGGGATCGATTCCGGCGCGCTCGATGGCTTCCCAGGAGATCTCCAGCAGCAGACGCTGCTGTGGATCCATGGCCAGGGCTTCGCGGGGACTGATTCCGAAAAACCCCGGGTCGAAGGCTCCAGCCTTATCCAGGAATCCGCCGGAGCGGGTGTAGGAGGTCCCGGGGTGGTCGGGGTCGGGGTCATACAGCGAGGCCAGGTCCCAGCCGCGGTCGGCGGGCAGGGGGGTGATGGCGTCCTGGCCGGCGGCCAGCAGGTCCCACAGGTCCTCGGGGGTGTCGATAGCACCGGGGAACCGGCAGCCCATCGCGATGATCGCGACCGGTTCGGTGGTCGCCACCGGGTCCGGGGCCGGGGCCGGTGCGGCGGGCTGCTGCCCGGCCAGGGCGGCCCGCAGATGCGCGGCCAGTTGTTGGGCGCTGGGCTGGTCGAACACCACGGTCGAGGGCAGCCGCAGCCCGGTCGCGGTGGCCAGCCGGTTCCGCAGTTCCACCGCGGTCAGGGAGTCAAAACCCAGCTCGCTGAACGGGCGGGCCGCCTCGATCGCCGCGGCGGAGGCGTGCCCGAGCACGGCCGCGGCGTGCCCGCGGACCAGGTCCAGCACGACCCGGTCCTGCTCGGTCACAGCCAGGCCGGCCAGCTGCCCGGCCAGACCCGGGCCGGCGCCCGGGGCGGGCGCCGGAGCAGAGGCCGGGCGCCGGGCGCCGGCCAGCAGCGCCAGGACCGGCGGCACGGGACCGCCGCGGGCGGCCTGGGCCCGCACCCCGGCCAGGTCCAGCCGGGCGGGAACCAGCAGCGGCTCGCCGCTGGCCAGGGCCGCGTCCAGCAGGGCCAGGCCGTCGCGCTCGGACAGGTCGCCGAATCCGGCCCGGCTGATCCGGTCCAGAAGTTCCTCGGGCAGGTCCCGGCCGATCCCGGCCCGGGCCTGCCAGGTCCCCCAGGCCAGCGACTGCCCGGCCAGCCCGGCGGTGTGCCTCCGGACCGCCAGGGCGTCCAGGACGGCGTTGGCCGCCACGTAACTGCCCTGGCCGGCCCCGCCGAACGTGGCCGCCGCCGACGAAAACAGCACGAAGGTGTCCAGGTCCAGATCTTCGGTGAGTTCATCCAGGTCGATGGCGGTCTGCGCCTTGGTGGCCAGGACCGGGGCGATTCGGTCCGGGGTCAGGGACTCGATCAGCCCGTCATCGATCACCGCGGCGGTGTGGATGACCCCGGTCAGCGGCACGGTCGCCGGGATGGCGCGCAGGAGGGCGGTCAGGGCCGGGCGGCTGGTGAGGTCGCACGCGGTCAGGGTGACGGCGGCGCCGTGGCCGGCGATGCGGGCGGCCAGGGCGGGAGCGCCGGGGGCGGCCGGCCCGGACCGGGAGGCCAGCAGCAGGTGAGCAGCCTTGCCGGTGGCGGCCAGGTGGGTGGCGGTCAGACCGCCCAGCAGCCCGGTCCCGCCAGTGACCAGCACCATGCCCGGTACCCGGGCGGCGGCCAGGGCGGCCGGGATGGTCAGGACGCGCTTGCCGGTGTGAGTGCCGGCCGCCAGGTCCCGGAACACGGCCGGGGCCTGGCGGATGTCGCTGGCCTGGACCGGCAGCAGCGGCAGGTCCCCGGCGGCCAGCAAGGCGGTGACTTCGGCCAGGATCTCCCCCAGCCGC
>DASXJM010000512.1:0-5383 GCA_036497405.1 Streptosporangiaceae bacterium
GGAAATATAAGCGGGGTAAAGTCCGTTTACGTCGCTGGCGCTCCGCAGCAAGCGGGGCCGAACCGAAGGACTGACGCCATGACCACCGTCAACGCCCCGATCAGCAGCACCGAGCGCTGGACCACGGTGCCGGACGAGGAGACCATCGCGGCCACCGTGGTCGCACTGGAGGAACACGGGTTCAGCGTCGAGGTCGTGGACGACCTGGCCGCCGCCCGCGCGGCCACGCTGGCCCGGATCCCGCACGGCTCGTCGGTGATGACCAACACCTCGGTCACGCTGGACGAGACCGGCATCGCGGCCGAGATCAACGAGGGCGGCCCGTACGAGTCGGTGCGCACGGCCATGTTCGCGCTGGACTTCGAGACCCAGGCCCAGGAGATGAAGGCCATCGCCGGGCAGCCGGACTACTCGCTGGGCAGCGTGCACGCGGTGACCCGGGACGGCAGCCTGCTCATCGCCTCGGCCTCCGGCAGCCAGCTGGCCTCGTACGCCTGGGGCGCGACCAACGTGATCTTCGTGGTCGGCGCGCAGAAGCTCGTCCCCGACCTGGCCACCGCGCGCGAGCGGCTGTACCAGCACACGCTCAAGCTGGAGGACGCCCGGGCCCAGGCCGCCTACGGGCAGCACAGCTTCGTGGGCAAGATCCTCGAAATCCACCAGGAACTGCCGGGCCGGGTCCACATCGTGCTGGTCCGCGAGTCGGTGGGCTACTGATTTACGCTGGCGTTTACCCCGCCGGCAGGACGGAGGCCGAGCGGTAGCCACTCCACGTTCACGTGCGTTTTCTACCGTTTCGGCACATGGACGAACCGAACGAGCTTGAGCGCGAGCCGGGTCAGCCCCGCGTCTCGCGACGCATCTTCCTGACCGGCGCGGTGGCGGCCGGCGCCGCCGCCGGACTGGGCCGGAACGTGGTGCGGCCGACGCGGGCCGCCGCCGCCACCGCGCCGAGCGGGCCGCCTACCTCGACGCTGCCGCTGCCCACCACCACCGAGCCGGAGCAGCTGCTGCTGACCTGGGGGGCCGACCCGGCCACCTCGGTCACGGTGTCGTGGTCGGCCCCGGGCACGGTGGCCCAGCCCGCGCCCACGCTGCGGTACTCCACCCACCCGATCACCGAGGCCAACCCGGGGCACCTGATCAAGCTGCCGGACCCGAAGCCGCTGAACGTGGCCGAGCGCTACGGCGAGGCCTCGGCGGTCAGCTTCACCGACGGGCTGAACGGCCAGACCACCTACACCTACCACGCCCAGCTCACCGGCCTGCGGCCCGGGACGAAGTACTACTACCAGGTCAGCGACGGGTCTCCCGCGCCGGCCACGGCGGGCTCGGAGTTCGAGACCGCGCCCGCGGGCCGGGCCCGGTACCGGTTCTCCAGCTACGGTGACCTGGCCACCCCGTCCTGGGACCTGAACACCTCGGGCAACATCTGGCACGAGTCGTGCGACAACTCCTACTTCGCGGTGAGCGCGATCGAGAGCCCGGGCGACGGCCGCGGCGCACCCCTGTTCCACCTGCTCAACGGCGACCTGTGCTACGCCAACCTGGACATCTTCAACGCGCCCGGGGTCTGGCGGGACTTCGGCAACAACGTGGCCCGGTCGGCGGCCAACCGGCCCTGGATGCCGGCCCTGGGCAACCACGAGACCGAGTTCGGCACCTGCGACCACGCCGGCCACCCCGGGCACGCGCCGGGCGGGACCCCGGCTCAGGCCGCGGCCGGGAACTACTGGAACGGCCCCTACGGCTACGGCCACTACCTGCAGCGGTTCCTGCTGCCGGACAACGGGGTGACCAACCACGACGGCAACCACCTGCGCGGCAACTTCTACAGCTTCAAGGTCGGCACGGTGGCGTTCCTGTCGCTGGACGCCGACGATGTGATCTACCAGGACGGCGCCTCGGCCTACCTGAACGCCACCCCCAACGCCGGCCCCGAGACCACCTCCTCGGGCGCGGCCATCCCCAACGGCACCGTCACCTACAACCGCGGGTACACCGGGGACCTGGCCGCCCAGAAGGCCGACAACTCGGTGGTGCCGGACTTCCGGCACGGTAAGCCGAACCTGCAGACGCTGTGGCTGGAGCGGACCCTGGCCGGGTACCGCCGCGACCACGACGTCGACATGATCGTCGTGATCATGCACCAGTGCGCCATGTCCACCTCGTCGGCGGGCAACGGCTCGGACCTGGGCATCCGCCGAGCCTGGCTGCCCCTGTTCGACAAGTACCAGGTCGACCTGGTGCTGTCCGGCCACGAGCACGACTACGAGCGCAGCTACCCGGTCCGCGGCTACGACAAGGGCGCGCACGGCACGGTGGCCTCGCCCAACCCGGACCAGACCAAGGGCGAAGCGGTGGACACCCGGCGCCCCCGGGTGGTCACGACCAAGCCCGGGAAGGTGAGCGGCCTCCCGGCCTGGAACACCGCGCAGGGCACGGTGTTCCTGGTCCTGGGCGGGGGCGGAACCAACGGCCCGTCCAACGTCTACGGCGAGGACGCCGCCGACGGCCAGCCGCAGGCCAAGGTGATCACCGAGCGAAACGCCATCAGCGGTTCGGAGGCGGCCGGTTTCACCCGCAACTCGGCCGACTCGGTCGAGGACGCGCCCTGGTCGGCGGCCATCAACGAGACCGACGCCTACGGCTACGCGATCTTCGATGTGGATCCGGGGCACAAGCGGGGCGAGACCACCATCACCATGCAGTACTTCGCGATCCCCGCCGTCAGCAACGAGGCCGGATCGGCTCACGACGGCACCACCACGCTGCCTTCGGCGCCGACCGAGACCTTCGTGTTCGGCCGGACGGTCAAGCACTACTGATCACTGGTTGACTGCGGTGACCCCGGGACGGGTGTGTCCCGGGGCCACCGCTGGTTCTGGGGCAACTCTCAGGTGCCGGCTCTTGACTTAGGTAAGCCTTACCTAATAAATAAATGACATGGACTTTGAGGACGGATGCAGGCGGGGCGTGGCCGGTGAGGTGAGCCATGGACGTTGAGGTATTGCCGGGGCCGTCGCTGGCCGAACGGGCCCGGACCGCGGTGACGCAAGCTCGCCTGGCCCATGTGACCTGGGAGGATCCAGAGCCCGGAGGTGAGCGGCGGGTGACCGCGACGGCGGCGATCCGGGTCGACGGGTCAGGCGCCCCGCTGTTGCTGCTGGCGCCGCGGGAAACCGTGACCGAGGCGCTGGCCGAGAGCCCGCTGGTGACCGCGACCATCCCCGCCCCGGCACCGCTGGGCGCGCTGGCCCTGAGCGGGACGGTGTGGCCGCGGGCCGAGACCGACGGGCGGCTCGGGTACCGGCTGAACCTGCACGCGCTGCGGTTCGCGGGCGGGGGCGGCGCGCCGGTGCGGCTGGCCGACTACCGGGAAGCCGAGCCCGACCCGCTGTGGCGGGTGGCGGGCAGCGCCATCCAGCACCTGGAGCGCGGGCACATGGCCGAGCTCATCTGCTGCGTCCGGGCCCACGGCATGCACCAGGCCGAGTGGGTCGTGCCGCGCGGCCTGGACCGGTTTGGTCTGGAGCTGGCGGTGATCAGCCCGCACGGCGTGGCCGCGGTCCGGCTGTCATTCCCGGACGGCCCGGTCGCCTCACTGGAGGAGGTGCCGGCGTCGCTGCGAGCGGTCCTGGCCTGCCGCTGCCGGCCGGTCCGGACCGAGCCCGAACCGGGCTGAGCCCGAACCGGGCTGAAGCGAGCCGGGCTGAGCCCGAACCGGGCTGAAGCGAGCCGGACCGGCGGCGGGGTCAGTCCTGGGCGGGCTGTTCGGCCAGGGTGATGACGCCGATGGCCTGAGCGGGTGACATGCCCAGGTCGGCGGCGACGGCCACGGCGGTGTTGCGCTCGGACTCGGTCAGCGGTCCGTCGGCGGTGCCGACCCGGATGACCTCGGCCAGGAACCACTCCTTGGCGTCCGGGGTGAGTTGCTGGGCGACCTGGCCGATGGCCTGGCCGACGGCTTCGGGGGACTCGGCGCGGTCGTGGTCCAGGTTGCCGTCGGCGTAGCCCTGGGCGCCGGCACCCAGGATGACGGCCACCGCGCGCTGCCGGGCGGCCGAGTTGGCCGGGTCGCCGGACTGGAGCATGGCGGTGGCGGCGGCACGCATGCCCGCGGGTAGCGCGGCCTGCATCTGGGCCGCGGTCGGCAGCTTGAGCACGTCGACCACGTAGCGGGTCTTGCAGGTCTGGCACTGGACGTGCTCGCCCACCTTGGTCAGCGGGATGACCGGGATGAAGAACAAGGTGAACCACCGGCGGCCGGCCCGGAGCCGGTACCTGCGGTCGCCGCCACAGTTGCGGCAGTGGAACACGCCTTCGCTGATGGTGCGGAAGAAGACCCGCAACCCCCAGATAAGCAGCAACGAACATCCCTCTCGTCGGTGGGCGGGCAGCCGGCTCGGTCCTCTCGGGGCCGGCGACCGGACCAGTCGTTTGCAGAAGCAAACCGTTCCATGATTTCCCAGGTCAATGGCTTCCCGGTGAATCCGCTGGAAACGTGATCAATCCGTGCTGGGCTGCCGCCCGGCCGGGCGGGCGGATGGCGTGGCGAGAGCGGCGTGGTTACCGGTGGTAGATCACGGAGGAAAATGGGTCTTGTCGTGACGTTATTTGTGAGTTACACCTCGTATGACAACGTTATCGACCGCGATCGGCGCTGGGGTGGGGTGGCGCTGCCGGCCGTAGGCGGGGGCCTGGTGAGAGGTGCCGGCATGGTTGGCCTGAATCGGTTCCGGTCCATCGTTTTCCGGGGGCTGCACTCCCCCGTGGTCTGGGTGACGGCGGGCGCGGTGGCGTTGGGCGGGCTGGTGGCGGGACCGGCGGGGGCCGCGACCACGACCCCGGTGGTGGCGCGGGCAGCCACGGCCAACACCAACGTGTGCAACATCTACTGCGACGGGCGGGATCCGGCTGTTGCGAGCGGGGACCGGAACGCGGCCACGGCGACGGTCTGGAGCCGGGTCATCGAGCTGCACATCGCGGACGGCGACGACATGGCCTGGGGCAGCATCGACGATGGGTCCCCCACCGACGAGGTGTGGCTGGACCGGTCGTTCGACGGCGGCCAGACCTGGGCCAACGGGTCCAAGCTGGGTGACACCACGATCCCCAGCGGGGACACCGGCTGGCGGACGCTGATGTACAACATCGACAACCCGTCCGCGCAGGGAGTCGGGGCCGTCCGGGCCTGCGGCAAGGCCGGCAACCGGGCCGAGATCGCTTGTACGCCGTGGTCCCGGTCGACGGTGCACGCGGCGACCCCGGCGGCGGCCTCGGTGACCGCGCTGATGCAGTATTTCAACCCGGCCACCGGGCGCTGGTCGTCCACGCTCGGCTGGCAGGACGCGAACGCGCTGACCACGGTCATCGACTACCT
>DASXJM010000513.1:0-25558 GCA_036497405.1 Streptosporangiaceae bacterium
TTCGTGCTGCGGGGGGTGCTGTCCCCGTTCCTGCACCCGACCTTCACCTCGATGACCGGCATCGGCGCGGCCTACGCGGCCTCGCACCGGAACAGCAACTGGGCCCTGCCGCTGGGCTGGCTGGCCGCGATGTGCCTGCACGCCATGTGGAACGGGCTTTCCATCTTCGGCCTGGTCGGCACGCTGTTCGCCTACGTGTTCCTGCTCTGCCTGCTGATCGTGCTGTACGTGATCATCCGCCGCGACCGGGGCCGGATCGTGGGCCTGATCCGTAATTACCTGCCCGGCTACGAGGGGACCGGGCTGGTCACCGGCCACGACATCGAGATGCTGAGTTCACTGAAGGACCGGCGGCAGGCCCGGATCTGGGCCCGGTCCAACGGCGGCCTGGCCGCGGCCTCGGCCATGGGTGACTACCAGCTGGCCGCGACCGAGCTGGCGCTGCTGCACCAGAAGGCCCGCCGGGGCGTGATCAGCCGCCGTCAGTTCGCGCAGAGCCAGCAGGGGCTGCTCAGCTTGATGCAGGCCGCGCGCGGGCAGTTCCAGCGGCGCCAGTCCTCACCGTCGGCCACCCCGTGGACCGGCAGCCATACATCGGCGTTCACTCAGCCGATGGCCTACCGGGCGCCGATGCCGCCGCCACCGGGGTCTCCGGGCGGTCCGCCGGGAGCGGGCCACGCTCGCGCATAGCCAGATAGAGCCGGACCGTCACCGCCCAGATGACCACGGCCACCGTGACGTGGACCCAGACCAGGCCCGCGGGCAGCCCGGCGAAGTACTGGGCGTACCCGATCGCGCCCTGGGCCAGGGTCAGCCCGGCCAGCCAGAACACGGCCCGCACGGCCAGGCGCGGCGCCCCGGACAGGGGCAGCCCGACCAGCAGCGCGAACCCGAGCGCGCCGATGGCCCAGCCGATGTCGGCGTGCAGCTGGGTGACCCCGGCGAAGGGCAGGTCGAAGCGGTGCGCCTCGGCGTTGCCGGCCAGCGGGCCGGTCCCGGTGACCACGGTCCCGGCCGCGAACATGACCGCCACCGCTCCGACCAGGGTGGCGCCGAGGATGCGCAGGTCGCGCCGGACCACCGGCACGGCCGGCCCGTCGCCCTCCCCGGCTCGGACCTGCAGCACCACCGCGGCCGCCACGATCGCGGTCGACAGCATGAAGTGGGCCGCCACCCAGCCCGGGTTGAGCTTGGTCAGCACGGTGATCCCGCCCACCACGGCCTGGGCCACCACCCCGCCCGGCAGCGCAGCGGCCAGCCAGATCAGGTCGCGGCGGCGGCGTCCCGTCTCCGGGGACCGGTAGCAGCAGGCGGCGATGAAGGCGAGCCCGGCCACCGCCACCAGCGGGAAGTTCAGCAACCGGTTCCCGAACTCGATCCAGATGTTCAGCGTGGTCTGCCCGGCGCTGCTCGCCGCGACCAGGCTCTTGGCCGTGCAGTCGGGCCAGTCCGGGCAACCCAGCCCCGACTTGCTCAGCCGCACCGCCTCACCGGTGGACATGATGATCACGTTGGCCACCACCGCGGCCAGTGCCAGCCGGCGCAGCGACCCCCGGGTCGGGTGCAGCACCGGACCGGAGATCAGATCCCAGGCCCGTCGTGGCCGGGGACGCTCGAGCGCGGAATCAGTGGACACACTACTCATCGTAGGAGATGGCGGACCCACTCCGGGGCCGACCTGGCCGTAATGCGTTCGGAGACACAAGCCCCACGGTGAGGTATACCGCGTGCCACCGGTACGGGCAAGCGTCCGCCCGGCCGGCTGGTTCCCGGGTGAATGGCTGTCTGGAATGCTGTCGCTCGTGCGGCAGAATCCACTGGCGGTACCCAGGCTCGTGGCTCTGAGCGATCTCCATGTGAGCTACCGGGAGAACCGTGACCTCATCGAGGCGCTGAGACCGGAATCGCCTGCCGACTGGCTGTTGCTGGCAGG
The DNA here is from genome assembly GCA_036497405.1 of Streptosporangiaceae bacterium. GTDB lineage: Bacteria > Actinomycetota > Actinomycetes > Streptosporangiales > Streptosporangiaceae > Bog-532. Next base: position 1,934 of record DASXJM010000513.1, read on the forward strand.
CGACGTGGGAGATCTGTTTTCCGGTGTGGAGTGGGCATTGCGCACCCTGAGCGAACGGTTCACCACGGTGATATGGACGCCTGGCAACCACGAGTTGTGGACCCACCGGGATGATCCGCTGCGGCTGCGCGGCGAGGAGCGGTACCACCGGCTCGTGCAATTGTGCCGCGACGTGGGCGTCGTCACCCCGGAGGACCCGTACCGGATCTGGAACGGCCCGGGTGGCCCCGTTACCATCGCCCCGGTCTTCCTGCTGTACGACTACTCGTTTCGCCCGGATGGCGTGCCCACCAAGGAGGAAGGCCTGGCCCGTGCGTATCAGACCGGGGTGGTGTGTTCCGACGAGATGCTGCTGCATGCCGATCCCTACCCGAGCCGGGAAGCATGGTGCTGGGCACGGGTCGAGGCGACCGAACGCCGGCTTGAGGCCCGGGACAAGTCGCTTCCGGTGGTTTTCGTCAGCCACTATCCCCTCGTGCGGGAGCCGACGCAGATCTTGCGGTATCCGGAATTTGCTCAGTGGTGCGGCACCATTCAGACCGCCGACTGGCATCTCAGGTACAACGCCGCCGCGGTGGTCTACGGGCATCTGCACATCCCTAGGACCACCTGGTACGACGGGGTTCGCTTCGAAGAAGTCTCGGTCGGTTATCCCCGGGAGTGGCGGCGTCGCAGCACCCCACCGGTAGTCCTGCGGCAGATACTGCCGGGGTCGGCCGCGAGCCGGCCAGCGTCATGATCCGGGAGATTCTGCCCGACGTGGTGGCGGCGGAAGAGGCCTTCGACGACAGTCAGCCTGTCCCGCTGTTCCCCGAAGAAGAAGCGGTCATCGTCAACGCCGTGGATAAGCGCCGCCGCGAGTTCGCCACCGCCCGGGTGTGCGCCCGGCGCGCGCTGGCCCGGCTCGGGTTTGCCCCAGTTGCCATCCTGCCCGGGGCGCGTGGCGCCCCGGGCTGGCCACCTGGCGTGACCGGCAGTATCACCCATTGCGCTGGATACCGTGGGTGTGCGGTCGCCCGGGCCCGGGATATCAGGGCGTTGGGTATCGATGCGGAACCGCACGGCCGGTTGCCCGACGGCGTGCTGGCCGCCGTCTCGAGTTCCGCTGAACGGAGTCGCCTGGGTCACCTGACGGCCGCAGTTCCCACGGTGCACTGGGACCGCCTGCTGTTCAGTGCCAAGGAAGCGATCTACAAGGCCTGGTTTCCGTTGACCCAGCAGTGGCTGGGTTTCGAAGACGCCGACGTAAGCATTGACCCGGTTGATGGCACCTTTACCGTTCGGCTGCTGCTTGATGGGCCGCCGGGGCCCTGTAGCGCCTTTGGGAAGGTCTGTGGCCGCTGGCTCGTCGGCTCAGGGTTGATCGTTACCACGCTGGCCATACCGGCCTGAGTCCGGCTGTTACTCATCTGATGTTCTGAGGCCAGGCCTCAGGGCTGGGTTGCTGCAATGATAGAGATGCTATTTAGCGGTTTAGTCTTTTACGACAGGGCAGCCAGCTCGTCTTGAAGGGAAAGCAGATGCCCACTGGAAAGGTCGTCCGCTTCGACGAGGATCGCGGTTACGGGTTCATCACTCCAGACGAGGGCGGGGATGATGTGTTCGTCCATGTAAACGAGTTCAGGGAGAGAGGCCTGCACGTCAGCACGGGCACCCGGGTGGACTTCAAGGTGATAGGGGGCGGCAGGGGGTTGAAAGCTTATGACGTTCAGCGAATTGATGGCTCGGCGTCGCCTGACGTTGCGGCGGTGGATGGGCAGTCGGCCGGGGCCGTTCTGCCCAGATCGCACGAAGTAAAAACGGCCGGTCATGCTGATGAAACTGACGAAAACGAACTCAGTGAGGTTTTCTCGAAAGCTGAGCTCACCCATCTGATCGTGGACATGATCATGGAAGTGACTCCCGAGCTCACCGGTGCGCAAATCCTCAAACTGCGCAAACGCTTCGTTGATCTTGCTGAAAAAAGTGGCTGGACTTACTGAATTTGGGCTGTAGTGCATGCGCGGCATGAGTTTTTTTTCATTGACCGGCGTGCCCGGTGCCGGCATAGTCGTTTTCATCGCGTCGTATAGGAAGGGCCTGCGATGAGCACGAATGCCCAGGAGTCAAAGCAAGCAAGTTACCTTGACGCTGTGCTCGAGGGAGGACCGGCCGATATTCCCGCCGCCGAGCGATATCGACGGGTAAGCGGCGAAGAGCTGAAAGTCAAAATTCCTCATCACGGTGGTTATGAGCATTTTGAGCGCACCGGCGAGCAGCTGAACGGTACCGACGGGCATCCACGATCAATCTACCGATGGGTAACCAGGACTCGTGTCGCCGAGTAACCGCTGTGGTGTGGCCGGGGCACGCCGTACTTAGCCTGCGCAAATGCTATGACAGGCGGCATCGTTCTTGCGTTTAACTGGTTAAATGCCACAGTTGAACACGGCGACCACTGTAAGTAATCCAATTAATGGCAGGGGTCCGATGACGATTGCGGAAGCTGCGCAGCAGCTGACGGCTGATGACGGTTCTTCTCGGCAGCCCGGTGCTCGCCTCGGCCGCCTGCTCGACGCCTCCTCGTTGTCACCGCTGGCAGGCGACGGCGGTACGGGAGTGGCCACGGTTCGTGGCCGGATTCACGGCGTCAAGGTGATCGCCTTCTGCACGGATGCCACGACGAGAGGTGGTGCGGTGGGTGCCGCCGCTGCCAGCCGCATCGTTGACGCCATCGACCTGGCCGTCCGTGAGCGGTGCCCGGTACTGGGTTTGTGGCATTCGGGCGGCGCTGAACTCACCGAGGGCGCCTTGTCCATGGACGGCGTCGGGCAGATGTTCGCCGCTATGATCCGCGCGTCAGGACGGGTGCCGCAGATCTCCGTGGTACTGGGGCCTGCCGCCGGCGCGGCCGCCTACGGGCCCGCTCTCACCGATCTCGTGATCATGGCCGCCCAGGGACGACTTTTTGTCACCGGTCCAGATGTCGTGCGTGCCGTGACCGGAGAGCAGATCGACATGGAGGGGCTGGGCGGAACGGGAGCGCACGGCAAACATTCGGGAGTCGTACACCTGGCCGCTGGATCTGAGGAGGCGGCTTACGCCCAGGCCCGGCAGGTCATCCAGCTGCTGAACCGGCCGGGAGCCGTCCGCCCGGTCCGCGTAGCGGGCGGCGAAGATCTGAGTCAGTTGCTGCCGGTCAGTGCCCGGCGGGCCTACGACGTGCATCCGCTGATAGGCGCGATTCTCGATCCCGGGCATGGCGCGCAGCAGTACCTGGAATTTCAGGCCAAGTGGGCGCCGAATATGGTGACCGCCATCGGTCGGCTTGGGGGCCAGACTTTGGGCGTGCTGGCGAACAATCCGCTCAGGCTGGGGGGTTGCCTTGACTCCAGGAGTGCTGAAAAGGCGGCTCGCTTCGTACGCATGTGTGACTCGTTCGGGGTGCCCATGCTGGTCATCGTGGATGTACCCGGCTACCTGCCAGGCGTCAGGCAAGAGTGGGAAGGAGTGGTCCGGCGCGGCGCGAAGCTGCTGTACGCCTTTGCGGAAGCCGTGGTCCCGCGCGTCACGTTGATCACCAGAAAGGCGTACGGCGGTGCCTACATCGCCATGAACTCGCGGGCGCTCGGCGCAACATCCGTCTTCGCGTGGCCCAACGCCGAGGTGGCGGTCATGAGCGCCGAGGCTGCGGTGAGCGTACTGCACCGCAGGAAACTGGCGGCCGTCGATGACGAACAGCGGCCGACGGTGCTGGGACAGCTTATTTCTGACCATGAACGCGAGGCCAGCGGTGTTGCCGCGGCCGTGTCAGCCGGTTTGATCGATCAGATCATCGAGCCTCGGCAGACCCGCCAGCGAATAGCGGAGGCGCTGGTCAGCGCACCCGCGGGGCGTGGACACCACGGAAACATTCCCCTTTGAAACTGACGCGGGCCCGACGGGGCGGCGTGACGAAGTTCCCGTCGGCCGAACCGGTGACTGAAGTTTCAAACGTTTTCGACTTTGGTGGGTTATCCGTTCACATTCGCGTTTTCTGGTACCTCTTGTGGCCTATGGGGCGGATCGTTACGGTCTGAGGCAGTAGGCCGCAATCGATTTCTAACAACGGCACCGCCGCCACCAGAGACTGTCCGAAAGGGCCGGCGGGCTGTCCTGTTTCTTTGCGCGTGCCGCTGGCATACGAGGGGACACAGAGTGGATGGGATCAGTACTGGGTCGGTTTCGTCGGGTGATGGTGGAGTGGCTGTGGACCGGATACGGGCAGATGAGGACCCCGAACGTGTGATCGTGAAAGTGCCGGTCCTGTCCCTGCAACCGGGAGAGTCGCCCCGGTTGCAGGGACAGGACCGAGGGCACGTGGCCAGGCTGGCGGAGGCAGGCGTACCGCTGCCGCCGATCCTGGTCGACCGCAGCACCATGCAGGTGATTGATGGAATGCACCGTCTGATGGCCGCCTCCCTCCAGGGACAGGAGACGGTGGACGTTGAGTTCTTCGATGGCAGCCCGGCCGACGCCTTCTTGCTGGCGGTCAAGGCGAACGTGACGCACGGGCTTCCATTGTCACTGGCGGATCGGCGGGCGGCCGCCGAGAGGATCATAGCGTTGCACCCGAACATGTCGGATCGAGCCGTGGGTGAGTCGGCGGGATTGGCCGCCAGGACGGTCGCGGCAATCCGCCGCCGTTGCGCGGACGCCGGATCTCAGCAGCAGGCCCGGATGGGACGCGACGGAAAGGTACGCCCGCTCAATGGGGCTGAGGGGCGCCGACGAGCCGCAGCACTGCTGGCGGAACAGCCAGGCGCTTCGTTGCGGGAGGTCGCCAGGGAGGCCGGCATCTCACCCGCGACAGCGCGCGACGTCCGCATACGGCTGGAGCGGGGTGAGGAACCGGCTCCAGCGCACCAGACGGAAGGGGGCGTCAGCGGTCCCTCGGCTGCCGAGCAGCGGCCGGTGTCGCCCCAGGGCGGAGCGCTGGAAAAGCTGCTGCGGGATCCGGCTTTGCGGCACTCTGAGCAGGGACGCAGGCTTTTGCGTGTGCTTCAGCTCAGTGAGGTGGGCGCGCAGGAATGGCCTGGAGCGATCGCCGCGCTGCCGCCGCATTGCGCGGCAGCTGTCGCGCAGCTGACCCGCCAGTACGGTCAGATGTGGCTGGGCTTTTCCGAGGAACTGGAGAAGCGGGTGCTGATCACCGACCCGTGGTCCAGCCAGCGGCTGACCGGTGAGGGAAGTTTATGGCCGATCCGGGAGCGGCCTCAGCTGGGCGCAGCTGGCCCGGGATTGCGCCCGGCGACCGCACCGTTGTATCGGCTGAGCACCGCGTCGCCGAATTCGGCATGGGTCAGGACCCAGAACCGGTTGCTGACGATGGCATCCCGCACGGTGGCGGCGATGGCCGCCGGTTCCCGGCCCGCTTCCACCGCCGCTCGCGCCGCCCGCCGCCATTCCGCGATCCCGGGCGGGTCCTGCTCGACTGGCCGCGAGCCGTACCGGGCAGGCCAGTGCCGGTATGCGTCGTAGATCTGGGTTCGCACCATACCGGGGCATACCACGGTCACTCCCACTGGAGAGCCAATCGCGGCCAGCTCGTGATACAGGGATTCCGACACTGCGACCGCCGCATGCTTCGTCGCGTTGTACGGGCTCGTCCACGGCGCCGCGATCAGTCCCGCCAGCGATGCGGTGTTGACGATATGGCCTTCTTGCTGCGCGATGAGGTGCGGTACGAAGGTCCGGATCCCATGGACGATGCCGAACAGATTGACGCCCACGATCCACTCCCACGTCGGCAGCGGGAGCTGCCACGCCGGGCCGCCCCTGCTCACGCCCGCGTTATTGCAGACCACGTGGACCGCGCCGAACCGGTCGAGGGTGGAACGGCCCAGGTCGTCGACCGACGCCGCATCGCTGACATCGGCCACCGTAGTGGCGGCCTCGATGCCGTCGGCCCGGAGGCCGGCGGCGGCCGCGACGAGCGCGGCTTCATCGATGTCCGCCATCATCACGCGCATACCGTCGGCACCGAGGCGCCGGCTGATGGCCAGGCCGATCCCGCTGGCCGCGCCGGTGACCACTGCAACTCTGCCCGCGAGATAACGCATCGCTTCCTTTCCTTCGGGACCTGGATGACCCGAGCGCGGAAAATTATCCGTCGCCCATGGGCCGGATGCCAGCGCGCACTCTGTTCGTAACCACCGTTGGGAGTACTGATGGCACCCGTCGGCAAGGACACCGTGGTCACAACCCGTCATCCGCTGGCGCCGCTGACCGTTGGCGAAGCGAGGACGGCCTGCCGGGTCGCCCTGGCCGCGGGCTTTGCCAGGGGTACCACCCGGGTCGTCTACTGTGCCTTGGGCGAGCCACCCGTTTCCGCCATATTCAGCTGGGACGGGACGCCGGTCGCCCGCCAGGCGTGCTGTGTGCTCTACGAGCGCCCGAAGCGGACGGCATGGCTGGTCATGGTGTCGCTCGACGACCAGATGGTCATATCCAAAACCGTCATGCCCGGCATTCAGCCACCGATCCTGCCCGAGGAATGGGTTGCGAACGGTGAGCAGGTCAAAGCCGATTCCCGCTTCCGGGCCGCGCTGGCCCGCCGCGGGGTGACGGACCTGTCCCGGGTCCAGGTCGATCCCTGGCCGGCCGGCAACTTCGGCCTGGAGGTCGACCGGTCCGGCCGACGGCTGGCCCGCGGCGTGGCCTACGTGCTGGACGGGCCGGGGTGCAATCCGTACGCCCGGCCGGTGGAGAACCTGGTCGCCGTGCTGGACCGGGACACCGGGGAAGTCATCGAGCTGATCGACGGCGACGTTGTGCCCGTCCCCCGGGAGAAGGGCCGCTACGACGCGGCCAGCGTCACGGACCCGCGCGAGCTGGCCCCGCTGCGGATCCAGCAACCCGCCGGCCCGGGTTTCACCGTGGACGACGGGCACGTGCGCTGGGGACCGTGGCAGCTGCGGGTTTCGATGCACCCGATCGAAGGCCTGGTGCTGCACGAGATCGGTTTCACCGACGGCGACCGGGTCCGGCCCGTGCTGTACCGGGCCAGCCTGGCCGAGATGGTCGTTCCCTACGGATCCACGGCTACCAACCATTGGTGGAAAAACGCCTTCGACGCCGGCGACATCGGCCTGGGCAAGGTGGCGAACTCGCTGAGACTTGGCTGCGACTGCCTGGGCGAGATCGTCTACCTGGATGCCGTCAGCGTCGACGAGAACGGTGCCGCGGCCCCCCTGCCGAACGCGATCTGCTTGCACGAAGAAGATCACGGGATCTTGTGGAAACACACGGATCCGGCCAACGGGACGGCCGAGGTACGCCGGTCCAGGCGGCTGGTGGTGTCATTCATCGCCACCGTGGGTAACTATGACTACGGCTTCTTCTGGTACTTCTACCTCGACGGGACCATCCAGGCCGAGGTCAAGCTGACCGGCATCATCCAGACGCAGGCCGTCGAGCCCGGCACCCGGGTGCCGTACGCCAACCCGGTCACCCCGGAGCTGGCCGGGCCCCATCATCAGCACTTCTTCAGCTTCCGGCTCGACCCATGCGTGGACGGCCCGGTCAACTCCGTCTACGAGGTGGACGCCGTGCCGGTGCCGCGGGGACCGGACAACCCGCACGGCAACGCCTTCACGGCCCGTTCCACCCTGCTGGAGACCGAGGCTGCCGCCCAGCGGATGGCCGCCCCGGACCGCGGCCGGTCCTGGAAGATCGTCAACCACGGGTCGCTCAACGCGTGCGGGGAGCCGGTCGCCTATCAGTTGATCCCGCAGCCCAGCGCGCCGATGCTGGCCCAGCCCGACGCCTCGGTCGCCGCCCGGGCCACCTTCGCCACCCGGCACCTGTGGGTGACCCCGAGCCGGCCGGAGGAGCGCCGCCCAGCGGGTGACTTCCCCAATCAGAGCCGGGGTGGCGACGGACTGCCCGCCTGGACCGCTGCGGACCGGCCGGTCACCGACACGGCCATCGTGCTGTGGCACACCGTTGGCACCACGCACTTCTGCCGGCCGGAGGACTTCCCGGTGATGCCCGTCGAATACGTGGGCTTCACGCTGAAGCCGGCCGGCTTTTTCGATCGCAACCCCGCCATCGACCTGGCTCCCGAACGGGCCGATTCGTGTCATATTTTCACCGAAAACGTCCCGGAGCAGGCATGACCCTCAGCAATCAGCCCGTCAGGCCGGACGGCACCGCCATCGACCGGGAGGAGCTGCGGCGGAAGTACCAGGCGGAACGGGACAAGCGGCTCCGCCCCGACGGGATCCACCAGTACAAGCGGCTCAGCGGACCGTTCGCGCACTATCTGGCCGATCCGTACACGCCGTGGGCCGCCCGCGAGCCGAAAACCGATCACCGGACCGTGGTGTTCGTCGGAGGCGGGTTCGCCGGCCTGGTCACCGGGGCCCGGCTGAAGGAGGCCGGTGTCGATGTCCGGATCATCGACAAGGCCGGCGATTTCGGCGGTACCTGGTACTGGAACCGTTATCCGGGCGCCCAGTGCGACACCGCCTCGCTCGTCTACATGCCGCTGCTCGAAGAGACCGGGCACATGCCGACGGAGAAGTACGCGCACGCGCCCGAGCTGCTCGAGCACTGCCAGCGCATCGGCAAGCACTACGGGCTGTATGACGATGCGCTGTTCCACACCGGGGTCACCCACCTGGAGTGGGACGGGTCGCGGTCGCGGTGGATCATCCGCACCGACCGCGGCGACGAGATGACGGCCCAGTTCGTGGGCATGGGCATCGGGCCCCTGAACGTGCCAAAGCTGCCCGGTGTGCCCGGTATCGAGGACTTCGGCGGCTGCTCGTTCCACACCAGCCGCTGGGATTACGGCTACACCGGCGGCGATCATCTCGGCGCCCCGATGGACAAGCTGGCCGGCCAGCGGGTCGCCGTCATCGGCACTGGAGCCACCGCGGTGCAGTGCGTCCCGCACCTGGCCGAGGCCTGCCGCGACCTTTACGTGTTCCAGCGGACGCCATCGTCGGTGGACGTCCGCGGCAACCACCCGATCGACCCCGACTGGTTCGCCCGCATCGCCACACCCGGATGGCAGGAACGCTGGCTGGAGAACTTCACCTCCAACTGGGCGGGCGCCACCGTTCAGGAAGACCTGGTCATGGACGGCTGGACCGCCATCGCCCGCCGGGCGCGGGCCCGGATCGCCGCTCTCGCGCCGGACGACCTCACGATGCCGAAGATCCTGCAGGTCTGGGAGGACACGGACTTCGAGAAGATGGAGGAGATCCGGGCCCGGGTCGACTCCATCGTCACCGATCCAGGCACGGCGCGTCAGCTCAAGGCCTGGTACCGGCAGATGTGCAAGCGCCCGTGCTTCCACGACGGGTACCTCCAGGCGTTCAATCACCCCGGCACGCACCTCGTCGACACCGACGGGCGGGGCGTGGACCGGATCACCGAGCACGGTGTGGTGGCGGCCGGCCGTGAATACGAGGTCGACTGCATCATCTACGCGTCCGGCTTCGAGGTCGGCACCCCCTTCACGCCCCGGGCCGGCTACGACCTGATCGGCCGGGACGGGGCCGCCCTCTCCGAATGCTGGTCCGAGGGGATGCGGACCCTGCACGGCATGCACGTCCACCAGTTCCCGAACGCGTTCATCACGCAAGGGCCGCAGGGCGCGATGATGCTCGCTAACTTCCCGCACGACCTCGCCGAGTCGGCCCGGACGATCGCAGCCGTCATCGGGCACGCCCGCCGGAACGGCTTCCGCGAGGTCGAGGTGAGCAAGGCCGCCCAGGACGCCTGGGTGGAGCACCTGCTGGCCGGGCGCGGGCCGGTCGGGCCCTCGGACTGCACCCCCGGCTACTACACCTATGAGGGACAGGACCCTGGTCCGTGGGGCCGGCTGCGGGCTGGTTACCCCCAGGGGCCGGTCGCGTACTTCAGTTACATTCGCCAGTGGCGAGCCACGGGGACGTTCAAGGGCCTGGAGTTCCGCTAGCCGGCCGGCCGTCCACGCGATCCAGGAAGGCGTTCACCACCCGGAGGAAACGTGCGGGCTGCTCGGCGAAGCACAGGTGCGAGGCGTCCTCGATGATCGCCAGCTCAGAACCGGGCATGCGCCGGTGCATCTCCTCCAGCTGGGACGGGCGGCACTCATCGTGCCGGCCGCCCATCACCAGGGCCGGGATCGCGATCTCCCCGAGCCGGTCCATCACGTCCCAGGTCCGCATCGTGCCGGTGATGGTGAACTCGCTCGGCCCGTTCATGGTGTGGTACACGTCGTAGCCGAACTCGGCGAAGGACCGTTCGAGGCTGTCGGGCCACGGGTCCATCCGGCACAGGTGCTCGTGGTAGAACGACAGGATCGCGGCCTGGTACTCCGGGCAGGAGGTGAACCCCGATTCCTCGTGGGAGCGGATGACGCCGGTGACCTCGGAGGGCAGCCGGGCCAGCAGCTCGGCGCAGTCACTGGCCCAACGGACCATGCTGGCCGGACTGCCGCACAGGATCAGGCTGGCCAGGTCCGGCCGGCGGTCGAGCACATACTGCATCGCCAGCACGCCACCCCACGAGTTGCCGAACACATGGACCCGGCCGAGGCCCAGCGCGGCGCGGACCCGGGCGAGTTCCTCGATGAACCGGCTCATGGTCCACAGCGAGCCGTCGGCCGGCCGGTCGGATCGCCCGCAGCCGAGCTGATCGTAGAAGATCACCCGGCGCGGGCCGGCCAGCGCCGCCAGCGGTTCCAGGTAGTGGGAGGTGAAGCCGGGACCGCCGTGCAGGCACAGCAACGGCACGCCGTCGCCGGTGCCGACCGAGCGGTACCACACCTTCCCGCCCGGTACGTCGATGTACCCTTCGTCAGTTTCCCCGCTGGTCACCTGGCCTCCTGCGGTTCGGTGCGGCCGGGCAGGTCCCGCCGCTCGGTCTTGCCGTTGGGCGTCAGCGGGATGTGGTCGACAACATGGCAGACGTCCGGCACCTTGGCTGGTTCCAGCCGGGCGGCCAGCGCCCGCAGGACCTCACCCGGCGCCGCGTCGGTGGCGGCCCAGATCTCCAGGGCGCCGCCGTCGGCGGGGCGGGGCACCGCAACCCCCCGGACTCCCGGGATATCCAGGGCCGCGGCCTCGATCTCCAATGTGCTGGTCCGGGCGCCCTTATGCTTGAACATGTCGTCCCGGCGGCCTTCGAAATACAGGTAGCCGTCCTCGTCGACGTGGCCGTAGTCGCCGGTGTGCAGCCAGACCCGGCCGGTGCGCCCGTCCCGGCGGAAGACGCGGGCCGTGATCTCGGGGGCCCGCCAGTATCCGGCCATCACGTGCGGGCCGCCCACCACGATCTGGCCGGTCTGGCCGGCCGGGACCGGAACGCCGCCGTCATCGAGGATGACGACCTCGGTGCCCGGCAGCGGCAGGCCGACCGACGCCGGGCGGTCCTGTCCGGCGTCCAGCGGCATGATGCTGACGCGCTTGCATTCGGTGATGCCGAACATCCGCACCACCTGGGCGCCGGGGAACTGGTCCCGGAGCGCGTCGATCGTGGCCCCGGCCAGTGCCGCCCCGGTGTTGGTGAACAGCCGGACCCGGTTCGGGCCGGGATCGCGGCCGGCCAGCCGCACGAGCATGCCGGCCAGGGACGGGACCACCGGGACGACGGTCGAGCCGGCCTGCCGGATCTGCCGGAGCAGGGTGACGTCCAGTTCCCCTCCGGCCAGGACGAGTTCCGCCCGCGCCAGGCAGCTGAGAAGTATCTGGTAGAGGCCGTAGTCAAAGGACAGCGGCAGGCGGCAGAACACGACGTCTTCCGGCCGGTAGCCCAGCACCGACCCGACGGCCCGGGCGGCGAAGACCATCGCGGCGTGCGGGCAGATCACGGCCTTCGGGGCGGCCGTGCTCCCTGAGGTGTAGTTGAGGACCGCGACCTCGCCGCTGGACACGGTGCCCGGGCCGGGCGAGGCGGGCGCAGTGGCAGCCACCTCCGGCCATACGGCGCCGATCTCGTGGACGGCGGCCGGAGCGATGCCGGCGGCTGCGGCGAATTCGGTCACCGCCGGGTCTGGGGCGGCACCGGTCAGGACGACGCGCGGTTCGCAGTTCGTCAGCACCGATCGGAGGTGGAACGTCTTCATCCCCGGGTTGACCGGCACGAAGATCGCGCCGATCCGTGAGCAGCCGAACAGGAGCGCGGCCAGTTCACGGCGGTTGGGGGCCTGGACCAGCACCCGGTCGCCGGCGGCCACTCCCTGTCGGCTGAGCCACCCGGCGGCGGCGTGACTGAGCCGGGACAGTTCGGCGTAGGACCAGTGGCCGCCCGGATCCCGGATGGCCGCGGCGTCTGGGGCGTCGGCGGCCGCCCCGTCCAGCAGGCTGTGCAGGAGAGCGCCGGGTTCCCGCGGGTCGGCCGGGTCCGGCGTCATGGCCGCCGGGTCCCGGCCCGGAACTGGTCCCGGGCCCGCTCCCGCAGGGCCGGCCGGTCGACCTTCCGGTTGATGCTCAGCGGCATCTCCGTCAGGTGCTGGTAATGGCGGGGGATCATTTGCTGCGGCAGTCCTTTCAGCAATTGGCGGGAGAAGTCCGCGGGCGTCGTCGGCCGGCCGGTGTAGAAGCAGACCAGTTGCAGGACGCCGTCGATCTCGGTGGCCACGGTGACCGCGTCGGCGACGCCGTCGCAGGCCCGGAGGTGATGGTCGACTTCAGCCAGTTCGGTCCGCCAGCCCTGAACCTGGACCTGGTTGTCGGTCCGGCCCAGGAAGAGCAGGTCGCCGTTGGCCGCGATCCGCATCCGGTCGCCGGTCCGGCACCACCGGCGGGAGCCGCGGGTGAAGAACCGGCCCTGCTCATCCCGTGCGTCGAGGTACCCGGGAGTGACCTGCGGGCCGGACACGCACAGTTCGCCCTCGGTGCCGTTCTCGCGGCCGTCGGTGTCCAGCAGAAGGTAGTCGTGCCCGCCGTGGAGCCTGCCGATGGGAACGATGCCGTTCACACACTCGTGCGGCGAGGAATCCGCCGACCAGCGGTAACTGGTGCAGGTGATGGTGGTCTCAGCGGGACCGTAGAGGTTGTCGAGGATCGAGTCCGGGGTGGCTTCCTGCCAGGCGGCCGCGTCCGTGGCCTTCAGCGCGTCCCCGGCGAACGTGCTCAGCCGCACCGTGGGCATGCTCCCCGGGCCCGCCCCGCCCCGGCGGGCCGCCACCGAGATCACGGCCGGGGTGGAATACCAGACGGTGATGCCCTCGGCGGTGACAAAACTGCTCAGCGCGGTGAAGGCCCGGCTGGGCACGGTGACCAGGGTGCCGCCCGCTCCCCAGGCGGCGAACAGGTCGAAGATGGAGCAGTCGAAAGCCGGATCGAACACCTGTGAGAAGACGTCGTCCGGGCCGAACTGGTAGCGGGTCTCCAATTCGCCGAAGTAGTGGTGGAGGTTCGTGTGGCTGATGCGGATGCCCTTGGGGCGCCCGGTCGAGCCCGAGGTGAACAGAATGTAGGCGGTGTCCTGCGGGGCCGCCGCGCGCGGTTCGCTCAGCGCCGCCCCGGACCGCACCGGGACCGCCGGCCCGCCTCCGGTCGGGCCGGCGGGCCGGAGCACGGGCAGGCCGTCCGCTTCGGGCAGCCCCGGCAGCAGCCGGAACCCCGGCTCGTCGGCCACCAGCGCTGACACGCCGCCCGCGGCCAGCATGTGCCGCGTCCGGCTGAGCGGAAAGTCCGGTTGCAGCGGCACCGCCGGCACTCCGCAGTACTGGGCGGCCAGGATCCCGATGTAGGCCGTCACCCCCTTGCCGGCCAGTACCCCGATGGACCGGGGCGGGCTGGTGCAGGCGGCCAGCAGGTTTCCGGCCCAGGTCAGTGCGTGCTGGTGGGCCTGTTGATAGGTGACGCCGCGGTCCCGGCAGCGGATGGCGTCCCCGTCCGGGGACAGGGCCAGTCCGCGCAGGAACCGGCCGGGCAGGGTCTGTTCGTAGGGAGGCATCGTCCTGCTCGGAGCTCACCGGGTTGTACGGTCCTGGCCCCAAGTATCGATCCGGGCGGGGCGTGGCGGCACCCCTAGCCGGCATCGTTCACCCCCTGCCGGCCTGCGGGCCCGGGCCGGGCCCGGCCTGGCGCGCCCGGCCCGGGGACGCGCTGGCGCTGTCCCGGGCCAGGGTCTTGATCACCGATGCGTACCGGCGTTTCGCCTGCCGTCCGTACAGCCTCGTCCCGGCGAGCAGGATCACCGTGACGGCCAGCGGCATCAGGTTGGAGACGGCCAGCGCGGTGCCGGCCGGGGCGGATAGCACGATGACCACCCGGCCAGTGGCCTCGGCCAGGTACACGACACCCCAGACGATCGTGACGACCCGGAAGAAGTGGCGGAATTCAGCGAAGTTCCAGCTGGCGGCCAGAGCCCGGCCGCGGCGGGTGTCCTGGCCGGCCGGTTCCACGGTGAGCCGGTACAGCAGGGGCCGGCTGAGCCAGAGCGACACCAGGCACCAGACCCCGAACACCGCGGTCGGTACGCCACCCTCCAGCAGGACCGCACGCTGGGTGCCGCTCACCAGGCCGACGATGATCCCGGCGACCAGGCCGGTCAGGACCAGGGCCCCGATCGTGTCCAGGCGCCGGTGCCGGACGCCGCCGATGAGGGTGCCGCAGGCCGGGAAGATCCCGGACACGATCATGGCGGACACAGCGCTGTGCCCGCTGGACCGCACGAGCACGTACGCGCCCAGCGGCGCGGCGATGTCGAATACGCCGATCGTTATCAGCGTGAGTACATGATCTTTGCTGCGGATGATTTTCCCGGCAGATGACTCTGGCTGCTGGTGGCTGCCGGACGCATGCGCTTCAGGCTGCACATTAATCCTTTTAATAGGGGCCGCGACGTGGATGGGGATGGTTAGGGGTTGGTCGCAGAAAACCCGGCTCTTACCGTTTGGCAGGTGTGCTGAGCGCAGCCAGATACCCGCAGACGGCCTTTCCCTCTCAAGATGAGGGTTCGTCTCCCCGGTGATTTAACGCGAGCGGCCGGGCGATTTCAAGGGGGCAGGAATGCTGACACTGGGTCTGAGCGGGAACTTCTCCGCGCCGGACGTGGACCTCGTACCCAGCCTGCACTGGGGTTTCTTTCACGACTCCGCGGCCTGCCTGGTCCGGGACGGGGTGCTGCTGGCTGCGGTCGAGGAAGAACGCCTCAACCGGATCAAGAAAACCACCAAGTTCCCGTTGAATGCGATTCATGCCTGCCTGAAGATAGCCGACTGCTCGCCGGGCGACATCGACGGTGTCGGATTTTATTTCGCCGAGAAATTTGCCGACGACTCGCTCAACAGCGTTTTCCTCGAATATCAAGACACGCCGGCCGCCTATTCCCGGCAGCGCATCACCGGCTGGCTGGAAAAAGAGTTCGGCATGGATGTACCGGACGGGAAGCTGCATTACTCGCCGCATCACATGGCCCACGGCATGTCGGCCTACGCATGTTCGGGGATGAAAGACGCCCTGGTCGTGGTCATCGACGGCAACGGCGAATCGGAGTGCATCACCGTCTACCGGGGTTCCGGTGGCCGGCTCCGCACCCTGGCCGTCTACCCGGTGGCGAACTCGCTCGGTTTCGTCTACATGTTCGGCGCCATGCAGCTTGGCTACCGCTTCGGCGACGAGTACAAGATCATGGGACTGGCGCCGTACGGCGACCCGGGCACGTATCAGGACGTCTTCGAGTCGCTGTACACCCTGCACCCGGATGGCCAGTATGAGCTGCACCGGACCGGCACCGGGTTCAGCCTGCTCGCGCCGAAGTTCCTTGAGCACGGGTTCCGGCCCCGCCGCCTGGAAGACCCGCTGGACCAGTCGCACAAGGACTTCGCGGCCGGCCTGCAGCTGATGCTGGAACGGATCGTCATGCACGTGCTCACGCACTGGGCCAAGGCGACCGGCCTGCGGGCGATGGCGCTCAGCGGCGGTGTCGCGCACAACTCCAGCCTCAACGGCCTGATCATCCGGTCCGGCCTGTTCGACGAGGTGTTCGTCCATCCCGCCTCGCACGACTCGGGCTCGGCCGAGGGCGCGGCGCTGTTCGCCGAGAACCGCATGAGCGGCGCCACGCTGTCCCGGCCGCGCCTGCGCAGCGCCAGCCTCGGCCCGGATCTGGGCCCCCCCGAGCAGGTGGAAAAGGACATCCGGCGGTGGCAGGACCTGGTCGACATCGACCGCCCGGACGACGTGGTGCAGAGCGCGGCGCGGCTGCTCGCCGACGGGGCCGTGCTCGGCTGGGCGCACGGGCGGTCGGAGTTCGGCCCGCGGGCGCTGGGGAACCGGAGCATCCTCGCCGACGCCCGGCCCCGGGAGAACTGGACCAAGATCAACGCGATGGTGAAGAAGCGGGAGGCCTACCGGCCGTTTGCGCCGGTCGTGACCGCTGAGGCCGCCCGCACGTACTTCGAGCTCCCGGAAACCACGGCGAACTACGAGTTCATGTCCTATGTGGTGTCGGTGCGGCCCAGTCGGCGCGCGGAACTCGGCGCGGTGACCCACGTCGACGGCACCGCCCGCCTGCAGGTCGTGGATCAGTCGGTCAGCGGCCGGTTCCACCAGCTGGTGTCGGCGTTCGGAGAGCTCACCGGGACACCGGTGCTGCTCAACACCTCGTTCAACAACAACGCCGAGCCGATCGTCCAGGACGTCGACGACGTCATCGCCTGCTACCTGACCAGCGGCCTGGACCATGTGGTGATCGAGGACCACCTCATCAGCCGGAAAGCGGCGACGCCGGAGGTCGACCGCCTGGTCATCCGCTTCCGCCTGATGACCAGGCTGACCCGGACGAGCCCGGCCGGTGAGGCCCCGTCCGGCCCGGTGACCCACGAGATCTTCCTGGACTACAGCAAGGGCCCGCGGTGCGTCATCACGCCGGAGATGTACGAGCTGCTCGGCAAGGTGGACGGGAACACCCGGGCGGACGCGCTCGGTGTCAGCCTCACCGGGGAGCTGCGGGCCGAGCTGTTCGACCTGTGGCAGCGGCGGCTGATCATCATGACGCCCTGACCAGCCCGGCCGCCGGGCCAGCCAGGGGGTGCTGGTGGCCCCTAGGGGTTGAGCGTCTGCTCACCGCGCTTTCACACTGGTGACGGAGGTTCAGGTCAGCAGGCCGATCGACGGGCCGGTCTTCCCTCACGTACTGGTGATCGGAGTCAGCTGTGCCGGTCAGGACAGGCATCGTGTTTCCCGGGATGGGGCCATCCGGCTACGCCGATCTGGGCAAGTTCATAGTCACGGATCCGCGCGCCCGGCAGCTGCGGCGGGCCGCCGACCGGGTCCTCGGCTATCACCTGATGGACCTCTACCGGGCGGCCGGGCCTGACTACTCGGAGTATTCCCAGGTCGCCTTCCTGATCACCTGCCTGGCGCTGGCCGATCGGGCCGGGCATGGTCTCGCCGCTGACCCGGTCGCGGTGGCCGGGCCGAGTTTCGGGGGGAAGGTGGCCCTCGCGTACTGCGGCGTCCTCCCGTTCGCGGAGACGGTCCTGCTCACCGTCCGGCTCGCGCGGTGCGAGGAGGAGTACTTCCGGTCCGAGCACCGGGATGTGGTCACCCAGTCCGTCGCCCGGACGCCCGAGCCCGTGCTGCGCGAGGTCCTGGACGGCATGACGGAACGGCATGAGTGGCACGACATCTCGTGCCGTATCGACGAGGACTTCCACATGGTGTCGATGCGGGAGCCGAACCTGGACCGCTTCCTGCGCGACGTGCGGGCGGCCGGGGGCCTGCCGCTGTACGCGATGCGGCCGCCGATGCACTCGCCGGCCTTCGGGGCACTGCGTCGCAAGGCCGAGGACGAAGTGCTCGGCGACCTGCCGCTGGCCGCGCCCCGGATGCCCATCGTGGCCGATCACGACGGGGCCGAGGTCGTCACGCCCGGCGACGTCCGCCGCATGCTGCTCGACGGGATCGTCCGGGCCGTGCACTGGCCCCGGACGGTCCGGACGCTGAGGGCCCTCGGCGTCACCCAGATCTGCGTTTCGGGGCCGGACAGTCTCTTCAGCCGGGTCCGGTGCACCACCGACAACTTCGATGTGATCCCGGTCAGCCCGCGGACGGCCCTACGGCCGGTCCCTGCGCCCTGACCGGCCCTCATCGGCTACGGAAAGGAACTTCTGGCGTGTGGGATGAACAGTTCGAGGCTCTGGTCCGGTCGCATCTGCCGTTCCTCCCGCCCGGCGGGGAACTGGCGCCGGATCTCGACATGCGGCAGTTCGGGCTGGACTCTCTCGGCGTCGTTGACCTGCTCGTCTCGCTGGAGAACACCTACGGCATCCGGCTGACCGACGAGGTCCTGTCCATGGACACGTTCGAGACCCCCGCTGTTCTCTGGCAGGCGCTGGCGGAGATCCAGGACGCCGCGGTATGAACGACGGCCGGCCCGGCCTGGGGGAGCATGGTCGGTGATCAACGAGCAGGATCTGGCCGCCCGGTTCGGCACACCGCTGTACGTCTATGACCTCGACCGCGTCGCAGCCGCCTACCGGGATCTGCGCCGGACCCTGCCCGCTGGGTTCACGGTCTTCTACTCGCTGAAGGCCAATCCTCATCCCGGCATCGCGCGGGCGCTGCGCGAAGCGGGCGGAGAACCGCTGTGCCGGGCCGAGGTCAGCTCGTCCGGTGAACTCGACGCCGCGCTCGCCGCGGGATTCGCGCCGGGAGAGTGCCTGTACACCGGCCCCGGCAAGACCGGACCGGAACTGGCCGCCGCCGTCAGCCGCGGTGTGCGCACCTTTTCGGTGGAGTCGCTGGGTGACCTGGAGCGGGTGGGCTGCGCCGCCGCCCGGACGGGAACGGCCGCCGACTGCCTGCTGCGGGTCAACCAGGTGTCGTCCCAGGCGGCTACCAGCATCAGGATGACCGGCGCGCCATCTCAGTTCGGGATCGACAGCGAAACTCTTCCGGACCTGCTGCCCCGGCTTCGCACGGTGCCGGGAACGCGGCTGACCGGCGCCCACTTCTACTCGCTCAGCAACGCGCGAGACGAAGCGAGCCTGGTCGCCGAGCTCCGGCAGAGCCTGGCCACGGCCGGCCGTCTCCACCGGGAGCTGGGGCTGCCCATGCGGCTGCTCGACATCGGCGGCGGATTCGGTGCCCCGTACGCCGTGCCGGGACAGCGGCCGCGCTACGGCAGACTCCGCAGCGAACTGGAGCAGGCGCTGGACCTCAGCTTTCCGCGCTGGCGCTCGGGCACCCCCCAGCTGGCCTGTGAGTCGGGCCGCTACCTGGCGGGCGACTGCGGCACGCTGATCACCGCGGTCACCAACGTCAAGCACAGCCGTGGCCAGCGGTTCGTGATCGTGGACGCCGGTATCAACACGCTTGGGGGCATGGCGGGCCTGGGCCGCCTGATGCCGCTGGCAGCCAGTCCGGCCGGGCCCACTGACCGGGCCGGTCCCGGCGTGCCGTCCGGGGCGGCCGGGCCCGGTACCGGTACCGGTGCCGGCCCGGAGACTGCCCGCCTGGTCGGCCCGCTCTGTACGCCGGGGGATGTGCTCGGCCGCGACGTGCCGCTGCCGCCCCTGGAACCAGGCGACGTCCTCGCGATCCCCAACGTCGGTGCGTACGGGCCGACCGCGAGCCTGCTGCTCTTCCTCGGCCGCCCGGCGCCGCGGGAGGTGGTGGTTCGGGGCGACGAGATCGTGTCAGTGTCGCGCCTGGACGTGCACCGGGCCTACAGCCTGCCGGAGACGCTCTGACCCCAGATCGTTCTGGGAACTTTCGTACGGATGGATGGTGGATGAGCTGATGAGCGAGCCCGAGGGAATGTCTACGCCGCACCGGCCCGGGTTGCTGGACACCGTCTGGACGCACGCCGTGGCCATCGTCCGTGACGCCACGGGGGACGAGCCCGCCGCGCCGGACCCGGACGCTTCGTTCCGGGAGCTGGGAATCGACTCGCTCGGCGCTATCGAACTGCACCGGCGGCTGGCCGAGTCGACCGGGCTGCCGCTGCCGTCGACGATCGTTTTCGACTACCCGAGCCCGGCCGCCCTCGCCGCGCACCTGACCGAGGTGGCCGGCGGGCGGGACGGCGCCGACAGCCGTATCGTTCCCCGGCCGGTCGTCAGCGACGAGCCCGTCGCCATCGTCGGGATGAGCTGCCGTTACCCCGGAGCGATCCGTTCTCCAGAAGACCTCTGGCAGCTCGTGGTGGCGGAACGCGACGTTATCTCGGAATTTCCGGCCGACCGGGGCTGGGACCTGCGCTCGCTCGCGGACGGGGGACCGGGAGACCAGGGCGCCGCCACCGGCCGGGGCGGCTTCCTGGACGGAGCCACCGACTTCGACCCGGCCTTCTTCGGCATCTCACCCCGCGAGGCCACCGCCATGGACCCGCAGCAGCGCCTGCTGCTCGAGGCGTCATGGGAGGTGCTGGAGCGAGCCGCGATCGACGCCGCCACCCTCCGCGGCAGCCGGACCGGGGTGTTCATCGGGGCCGAGCCGCAGGAATACGGCCCGCGGCTGGCGGAGGCGCCCGGAGAGCTGTCCGGATACCTGCTGACCGGCAATACGACGAGCGTCATGTCCGGCCGGATCGCCTACTCTCTGGGCCTCGAAGGACCGGCCGTCACGGTCGACACGGCCTGCTCGAGTTCACTGGTCGCCATCCACCTGGCCGCCCAGGCCCTGCAGAGTGGGCAGTGCACGCTGGCTCTTGCGGGAGGGGTCTCGGTGATGGCCGGGCCTGGCACCTTCGTCGCGTTCAGCCGGCTCCAGGGGCTGTCGCCGGACGGCCGGTGCAAGGCGTTCTCGGCGTCCGCCGACGGCACCGGCTGGTCGGAAGGCGTCGGCATGGTCGTGCTTGAGCGGCTGTCCGACGCGGTCCGGAACGGGCATGCGGTGCTGGCGGTCGTCTGCGGCTCGGCCATCAACTCCGATGGCAGCAGCAACGGCCTGACCGCGCCCAGCGGGCGGGCGCAGCAGGCCGTCATCCGCCAGGCCCTGGGTAACGCCGGCCTCGCTCCTGGCGACGTCGACGTGGTGGAGGCCCACGGGACAGGCACCCGGCTGGGCGACCCGATCGAAGCGAACGCCCTGATCGCGGCCTACGGGCAGGAACGTCCGCCCGGCCGGCCGCTGCTGCTCGGATCAATCAAGTCGAACATCGGCCACAGCCAGGCCGCGGCCGGTGTCGCCGGAGTGATCAAGATGATCATGGCGATGCGCCACGGCCTGCTGCCCAGGTCCCTCCACATCAGCGAGCCGACCCCGCACGTCGACTGGTCCGCCGCGGCGGTGTCCCTGTTGACCGAGACCGTCGCGTGGCCGGACGCCGGCCACCCTCGCCGCGCGGGCGTGTCATCGTTCGGCATCAGCGGCACGAACGCCCACCTGCTCATCGAGGAACCGCCGGCAGAACCGGGGCAGCAAGCGGAGCCCAGGTCCGGCACCGGTTTCCCGCTGCCGTGGCTCATCTCAGCGCGCTCCGGGGAGGCGCAGGCGGCTCAGGCCGTCCAGCTCCATTCCTATCTCGCGGACCGCCCCGGGACAGACCCGGCCGACGTGGCCTTTTCGCTGGCGACCACGCGATCCGCCCTCACGCACCGGGCCGTCGTCCTCGGTCACGGCGAGGAGGAGCTCATGGGCGGCCTCGCCGACCTCGGCCAGGGCGACGGCCGCCCGGCGGCGATTCGCGGCACGGCGACGGCTGGCGGCAAACTGGCCTACCTGTTCACCGGCCAGGGCAGCCAGCGACTGGCCATGGGGCAGGAGCTGTACCGCCGCTCTGACGCCTTCGCCCGCGCCTTCGACGAGGCCTGCGCGTACTGCGACCGGCACCTGGAGCGGCCGCTGCGGGCGGTGATCCGCGATGAGCCGGAGTTGCTGAGCCGGACGGCCTACGCCCAGCCCGCGCTGTTCGCACTCGAAACCGCCCTCAGCCGGCTCCTGGAGTCGTGGGGCCTGCGGCCGGACGTCGTGGCCGGCCATTCGGTCGGCGAGCTGGTGGCGGCCCACGTGGCCGGGGTGCTGTCGCTCGACGACGCTGCTGCGCTGGTGACCGCGCGCGGTGCGCTCATGCAGGAACTGGCCGGCGGCGCAATGGTGGCGGTGCAGGCCGCCGAGGCCGAGGTCCGGCCGCTGCTGGACGGCCGGGGTGACGAGCTGAGCATCGCCGCGGTGAACGGCCCGTCCGCCGTCGTGCTGTCCGGCGACACCGGCGCGGTGCTGGAGGCTGCCGGATACTGGCGGGACCGCGGCCGGAAGACGCG
This sequence comes from Streptosporangiaceae bacterium, assembly GCA_036497405.1. Taxonomy (GTDB): domain Bacteria; phylum Actinomycetota; class Actinomycetes; order Streptosporangiales; family Streptosporangiaceae; genus Bog-532. The sequence continues at coordinate 24,111 of DASXJM010000513.1, forward strand.
GCGGCTTCAGGTCTCGCACGCGTTTCATTCACCGCACATGGCGGAGATCCTCGACGAGTTTCGCTGGGTGGCGGAAGCGATGACGTACTCGCCACCGGTCATCCCGGTGGTATCCAACATCACCGGCGGGCTGGCCGATCCGGCTGACCTGTGCTCACCCGGCTACTGGGTCCGGCACGTCCGGGAGGCCGTCCGGTTCGGTGACGGGATCGGGTCGCTGCTGTCCTTCGGCGTACAGACGTTTCTGGAGCTGGGACCGGACGGCGTACTGAGCGCTATGGCCGCTGACCGCCTGGCTGATGCCGGGAGCGGGATTCTGGCCGTCCCGGCCCTGCGGCACGACCGGCCCGAACCCGAGCAGCTGATGACCGCGCTGGGGCAGGTGTGGGTGCGTGGCGGCACCGTGGATTGGGCGGGGGTGTTTGCGGGGTCGGGGGCGCGGCGGGTCGACCTGCCCACGTATGCGTTCCAGCGGCAGCGGTACTGGCTGGTTCCGGGGACTTCGGGGCGGGCGGAGGATCTGGGTTTGGGGGCGGCGGGTCATCCGCTGTTGGGGGCGGTGACGTCGCTGGCCGAGGATGGGCGGCTGGTGTTGTCGGGGCGGTTGTCGGTGCAGGCGCAGCCGTGGCTGGGTGAGCATGTGGTGGCCGGGGTGGTGCTGGTGCCGGGGACGGCGCTGGTGGATCTGGCGGTCCGGGCTGGTGATGAGGTGGGCTGCCCGGTGGTGGGGGAGCTGGTTTTGGAGGCGCCGCTGGTGCTGGGAGCGGGGGCGCCGGTGGCGGTGCAGGTCAGCGTGGGGTCCCCGGATGGGGGTGGGGCCCGGCCGGTGGCGGTCTATGCCCGGCTGGGTGGGGCCGGTACGGGTGGGGCGGGTTCGGGTGTGCCGTGGACCCGGCATGCGGCCGGCACTCTGCTGCCTGCGGATGCGGGGCGGGCTGGTGCGGGGCGGGTGGATGCGGGGCTGGGGGTGTGGCCGCCGGCTGGGGCGGAACCGGTGGCGGCCGGGGGGCTGTATGAGGCGCTGGCTGGGGCGGGGCTGGTTTATGGGCCGGTGTTCCGGGGGGTGCGGGCGGTGTGGCGGCGGGATGGGGAGGTGTTCGCCGAGATCGCCTTGCCGGATGGCACCGAGGTGGGCGGGTTCGCGGTGCATCCGGCGCTGCTGGATGCGGCGTTGCATGTCACTGATGCCGGGTCGGGCGGGCTGGCCGGGGCACCGCAGGTCCCGTTCGCGTGGCAGGACGTGGTGGTCCATGCGTCGGGGGCGACCGCGGCCCGGGTCCGGGTCGGGCCGGCGGCTGGGGGTGGGGACGCTTTGTCGGTCACCTTGGCCAGTGGTGATGGCACGGTCATCGCCACCGTCGGATCCCTGACCCTGCGGTCCCTGCCCCAGACCCCGGTCACCGGGGCCGGCCTAGTGCCCCCCGACTCCCTGTTCACCGTCACCTGGG
>DASXJM010000514.1:0-8701 GCA_036497405.1 Streptosporangiaceae bacterium
ACCGAGTACGCCCAGCTGCACCTGCTGGCCCGGGCCTACGGAACCGTCGCCGACCTGCCCACGCCCTTGGCGGCCACGGTCCGGTCCCGGGTCGGCTTCACCACCGGCCGGGAAGAGGTGCTGGCCGGGCCCGCGGTCACCGACCACTGGCTGGTGCTCGGCGGCCGGGACCTGCTGGACGCGTCCGTGCCGGCCCGGCGGATCTGGCTGCGCGGGCGGGCCAGTGGGCGGTTCGCCCTGCTGCTGTCGTTCGCGGTGGGCGGGGTGTTCAGCAGCAACCCGGACGCGAACCTGGTGCCGGGGACCGAGCTGCACGCGGACCTGCACTTCTACCCGGGCCAGCCGGCGCTGCGGGCGGTGGTGGGGGCCCGGCACGCGGAACCGGTCCCGGGGGCCCAGCCGGAGGAGGTCGACGATGTGGGTGGGTTGCTGGGGCGGTGGGGTTCGGCGCTGAGCCAGGACCCGTGGCTGACCGAGTGGCCCGCGCTGCTGGCCGGGGTGCCGGTTCCGCCAGTCTCGTCGGTCTCGTCGGTCTCGGGTGAGGGGCGTTGGCAGTTCGCGGACGGGTCGGGACAGGCGGTGCCGCTGCTGGGGTCGGAGGCGCCGTGGCCGTTGCTGGCGGTGTCGGGTGGGTACCCGGTGGCGCTGGCGGGCGAGTGGAGCCCGGGTGGGCTGATCCCGCTGACCGTGTGGCACGGGGACCGGGCGGTGCGGCTGTGACGGGCCAGGGGGACGGGCTTTCGTGGGAGGACCTGGTGGACGCGGCGACGGTGGGGTTGTCGCGGCGGCCGTTGCGGGCGGCGGGGGCGGCGGGGGCTTCGGGGGCTTCGGGGGCTTCGGGGCGCGGGATCGGGCTGGCCGGGCCGGCCGGGGCGTACGGGAGCGTGCTGGAGGTGGCCGACCCGGCGGGGACGGTGCTGGACGCGGCGGCGCTGGTGAGTGCGGCCCGGCGGGCCGGGGTGCAGGCCGCCCGCGGGGTACGCGGGCCGGCGGGAGCAGAGCCGGACCGGGCGCCGGAGTTGCCGCCGCGGGCGGCCGACGTGGTGCGGCGGGCCATGGCGGCGGACGCCGGGATCCTGACTGACCTGCTGGACGAGGCGGCGCGGCGGGGATACCGGGCGCCGGCGCCGATGCTGCCCGGGCTGCTGGACCTGGCCGTGCGGGACACCGGGCTGCGGCCGGCGGTAGCGAGCGTGCTCGGGCGGCGGGGACGCTGGCTGGTCCGGTACCGGCCGGACTGGCGGCGGGTGGCCGAGGCCGGAGTGCCGGCCGTGGCGGACGACCCCGAGCTGTGGGCGACCGGGTCGCGGGACGAGCGGCTCGGCTACTTGACCCAATTGCGGGACCGGGACGCAGCGGGCGCGCGGGAGTTGCTGGCGGCGGGCTGGGATCGGGAGACCGGCGACGACCGGGCGCTGCTGATCGGGGTGCTGGCGCACGGGCTGTCCGGGGCCGACGAGGAGTTCCTGGAGGCGGCGCTGGCGGACCGCAAGGGCTCGGTGCGGGAAGAGGCGGCGCGGCTGCTGGGACGGCGGCCGGGGTCGGCGTTCAATCGAAGGGCGGCCGAGCGGGCGGCGGAACTGCTGCGGGTGGAACGGCATGCGCTGCGGCGGCGGCTGGTCGCGGAGCCACCGGCGCAGGGGACGCTGGCCGAGGTGGTGGCGGCGGTGCCGCTGGGGCTGTGGAAAGAGCTGTTCGGCCTGGAGGCGGGCCAGATCGTGGCGTTGCCGGTGATGGCCGGACGGGCGGCTGAGGTGCACGCGGGGTGGCGGATGGCGGCGGTCCGGGAGGCCAGTTCGGAGTGGGCCCAGGCGCTGCTGGCGGTGGGGCCGGAAGTGCTGCGAGCTGGTGGGGCGGGCGAGGCTGATGTGGTCGATGGGGGTAGCGGGGCTGGTGGGGGTAGCGGGGCTGGTGGGGGTAGTGGGGGTAGCGGGGCTGGTGGGGTTGGCGGGTTTGGGGGGCCTCGCGGGGCTGGTGGGAGTTATGGGGGGCGGAGTCGGCCGTCGGGGCCCGGGCACACGGGGTGGCGGGAGCCGGGGGCTTGGCGGCGGCCGGCCGGGTGGCCGGAGGATGGTGAGCTGGCGGCGGTGCTGACGCCGGAGGCACGGGGGGTGCGGGGCGCGGCGTTGCTGGGCGGGGCCGCTCCGGGGAGCGCGGCCGGGAACGCGGCCGCGGCGGAGGTGGCGGGTTATCCGGGGCCGTGGCCGGATCTGCTCGCGCGGGCCGTCATTGATGTGCTGCGGCGGGGGGCGACGGCCGGGCCGGGACGGGCGTCCGGGACACTGCTGGCCGCGGCGGCGCGGAAGCTGCCGGTGCGTGAGGGCTCTGGCGAAGGGGTGAGCGAGGGTTCTGGCGAAGGGGTGAGCGGGGGCGTCGACTATGCGGCGGTGCTGATGGAACTGGCTGAGAATGGGACGCCCGGGTGGGCGCCGTTGCTGCGGCGGGCCGCGGGTGCGGTGGCGGCCCGGCGTACGTTCATGGAGGAGATTCGATGACCATCACCCCGGCCGCGGACGCGTCGCTGCTGCGGCCGCACGCCGAGCAGGCCTACGCCACCGAACTGGCCGCGCTGGCCGCGGCCGACGACCGGCCGCGGCCACCGTCGTGGCGGCTGTCGCCGCAGGCGGTGGTGACCTACCTGCTGGGCGGGGTGCTGCCGGACGGCACCGTGATCAGCCCCAAGTACGTGGGGCCGCGGCGGCTGATCGAGGTGGCGGTGGCCACGCTGGCCACCGACCGGGCCCTGCTGCTGCTGGGCGTGCCCGGGACGGCCAAGACCTGGGTGTCCGAGCATCTGGCGGCGGCAGTGTCCGGCGACTCGACCCTGCTGGTACAGGGCACCTCGGGCACCCCCGAGGAAGCCATCCGGTACGGCTGGAACTACGCCCGGCTGCTGGCCGAAGGCCCCACCCAGGGCGCACTGGTGCCGTCGCCGGTGATGACGGCGATGGCGGGCGGCCGGATCGCCCGGGTCGAGGAACTGACCCGGATCCCGTCCGACGTGCAGGACGCGCTGATCACGATCTTGTCCGAGAAGACGCTGCCCGTGCCCGAGCTGGGCATCGAGGTGCAGGCGGCCAAGGGCTTCTCGGTCATCGCCACCGCCAACGACCGCGACCGGGGCGTCAACGACCTCTCCTCGGCGCTGCGGCGGCGGTTCAACACCGTGGTGCTGCCGCTGCCCGCCACCGAGGACGACGAGGTCGACATCGTGGTCCGCCGGGTGGCCCAGCTCGGCCGGGCCCTGGAGCTGCCGGAGCTGCCGTCGGCGTTGGAAGAGATCCGGCGGGTGGTGACGGTGTTCCGCGAGCTGCGGTCGGGCGCCACCGCCGACGGCCGGACCACGCTGAAGTCCCCCACCGGCACCCTGTCCCCGGCCGAGGCGATCTCCGTGATCACCAGCGGGATCGCGCTGGCCGCGCACTTCGGCGACGGCGTGCTGCGGCCCGCCGACGTGGCGGCCGGGATCGTCGGCACCGTGATCAAGGACCCGGTGACCGACGCCACCGTGTGGGGCGAATACCTGGAGACCGTGGTGCGCGAACGCCACGACTGGAGCGACTTCTACCGGGCCTGCCGCGAGGTGAGCGGGTGACCCTGACCGCACCGGAGACCAGAGCGGCCCGGGCCCAGGCGGCCGCGGACCGGGTGGCGGTGCTGGGTATCCGCCACCACGGGCCCGGGTCGGCCCGGTCGGTGCTGGCCGAGCTGGACCGGCTGCGGCCATCGGCGGTGCTGATCGAGGGACCAGCCGACGCCGCGCCGGTGCTGCCGCTGGCGGCCGAACCGGGGATGGAGCCGCCGGTGGCGCTGCTGGCCTACGCGCCGGACTCGCCCCGGGTATCGGCGTTCTGGCCCTTCGCGGTGTTCTCGCCCGAGTGGCAGGCGCTGGTCTGGGCGGCCCGGCACCAAGTCCCGGCCCGGTTCTGCGACCTGCCCGCCGCGGTCATGCTGGCCACCCCACCCCCGGCGGGCGAAGAGCCAGCAGGCCGGGGGGCCGACGACGACCTGCGGGAAGATCCGCTGGCCCGGCTGGCCAGCGCGGCCGGCTACGACGACCCGGAACGCTGGTGGGACGACCTGGTCGAATCCCGGCTGGACGGCGGGTCACCGTTCGCCGCGCTGACCGAGGCCATGGCCGAACTGCGAGCCGCCACCCCGGAGCCACCCCCGGACGAGCAGTGGCAGGAAGAGCGGCGCGAGGCCCACATGCGGCAGGCCCTGCGGGCCGCGCTGAAGGAGACCGAGGGCCCGGTCGCGGTGATCTGCGGGGCCTGGCACGCGCCCGCGCTGGCCGGGACGCTGCCGCCCGCGGCCGGGGACGCCGCCCTGCTGCGCGGGATGCGCAAACGCCGGGTCAGCCTGGCCTGGGTGCCGTGGACCCACTCGCGGCTGGCCACCGCGTCCGGGTACGGGGCCGGGATCACCTCGCCAGGCTGGTACCACCACCTGTTCACCACCCCGGAGCAGACCGTGCCGCGCTGGCTGGTCAAGGTGGCCGGGGTGCTGCGCGACCACGACCTGCCGGTGTCGTCGGCCCACGTCATCGAGGCGGTCCGGCTGGCCGAGGCGCTGGCCGGGCTGCGCGGCCGCCCCCTTCCCGGCCTGGCCGAAGTCAGCGAGGCGACCCGGGCGGTGATGTGCGAGGGCGACGAGACCGCGACCGCGTTCGTGACCCGGGACCTGGTCGTGGGCGAGGTCCTCGGTCAGGTGCCGGACACGGCCCCGGTGGTGCCGCTCGAAGCCGACCTGCGGGCCCAGGCCCGGGTGGTCAAGCTGAAGATCAGCCCGCTGGAAAGGTCGCTGGTCCTCGACCTGCGCAAGGACACGGACCGGGGCCGCTCGGTGCTGCTGCACCGGCTGACCGCGCTCGGCGTGGGGTGGGCGGTGGCCGCCGAGGACCAGGTGCGCGGGACCGGGACGTTCCGGGAGACGTGGACGCTGTGCTGGCGGCCCGAGCTGGCGGTGGCCATCATCGATGCGGCCCAGTGGGGCACCACGGTCGGGGCCGCGGCCACGGCCCGGGTGATCGATGCCGCACGGACCGCGGCCACGCTCGCGGCGGTGACGGCGGCGGTGGAGCGGACGCTGCTGGCCGACCTGCCGGATGCGCTCGGGCCGGTGCTGCGGGCGCTGGACCAGGCGGCCGCGGCCGACGCCGACGTCACGCAGCTGATGGCGGCGTTGCCCGCGCTGATCCGTGCGGTCCGGTACGGCGACGTGCGCGGCACCGACACCAGCGCGCTGGCCACGGTGGCCGACGCGGTGACGGACCGGATCTGCGCCGGGCTGCCGGCCGCGGTGACCAGCCTGGCCGACGACGCGGCGGCCCGGATGCGGGACGCGATCGACCGGACCCAGCGCGCGCTGGACCTGCACGCCCAGCACGAGCGCGGGCGGGCGGCCCAGGAGCGGTGGATGGCCGCGCTGACCGGGCTGGCGAGCCGCCGTGACTTGCACGGGCTGCTGGCCGGGCGCGTGGTCCGGCTGCTCACCGACGCTGGGCAGCTGGCCCGGGACGAGGCGGCCCGGCGGTTCGCGGCCCACCTGTCGGTGGGGGTGACCGCGGCGGCCAAGGCGGCCTGGGCCGAGGGATTCCTGGCCGGCGGCGGCCTACTGCTGGTGCACGACCGGGACCTGCTGGTCACCCTGGACGACTGGGTGGCCGGGCTCAACGAGCAGGAGTTCATGGACGTGCTGCCGCTGCTGCGGCGGACGTTCGGCGGGTTCGCGGCGGCCGAGCGGGCCAACATCGCCGACGCGGTCAAGCATCTGAGCGGCGGGGTTGGTCCGGTACGGGCGGGAGAGACGGTGGACGCGGGCCGGGCGGCCGCGGTGCTGGCGACGGTGGCCGAGATTCTGGGAGCCCGTCATGAGGGATGACGAGGGTGAGCGGCTGCGGCGGTGGCGGTTGCTGCTGGGGGCGGCGGCGGATGGGCGGCTGGGGCTGGGTGACGCGAGCGGGGACGGTGACGGGGACGGGGAGGGCCAGGGCCGAGGCGGTGGGAGCGGCAGCGGACTGAGCCCGGCCGATCAGGCGGCCGATGCGGCGTTGGCGGCCTTGTACGAGGCGGGTCGCGGGGGCGCGGGGGGCCGGGACCGGGGGGCGCGGTCGGCCGGGCTGGGGGCGTCGGCGCCGACGGTGGCCCGGTGGCTGGGCGACATCCGGACCTACTTCCCGTCCAGCGTGGTCCAGGTCATGCAGCGGGACGCGATCGACCGGCTCAACCTCCGGCAGCTGCTGCTGGAGCCGGAACTGCTGGAATCCATCGAACCCGACGTGCACCTGGTCGGGACGCTGCTCAGCCTGACCAAGGTGATGCCGGAGACCACCCGGGCCACGGCCCGCGCGGTGGTGGCCCGGGTCGTGGCCGAGGTCGAGCAGCGGATCGCCCAGCGGACCCGGGCCGCGGTGTCCGGGGCGCTGAACCGGGCCGCGCGGTCCCGGCGGCCCAAGCTGCGGGACATCGACTGGAACCGCACCATCGGCGCCAACCTGACCCGCTACCTGCCCGAATACCGGACGGTGGTGCCCGAGCGGCTGGTCGGCTACGGGCGCCGCCAGCAGGTCGTGGCCCGGGACGTGGTCCTGGCCATCGACCAGTCGGGCTCGATGGCGTCGTCGGTGGTGTACGCGGCGGTGTTCGGCGCGGTGCTGGCCTCGATCCGGGCCCTGAAGACGTCGCTGGTGGTGTTCGACACCGCGGTGGTCGACCTGACCAGTCAGCTGTCCGACCCGGTCGACGTGCTGTTCGGGACCCAGCTGGGCGGCGGCACCGACATCAACAAGGCCATCGCCTACGGCCAGACGCTGATCACCCGGCCCCGGGACTCGATCTTCGTGCTGGTCTCCGACCTGATCGAGGGCGGCATCCGGGAGCAGATGCTGTCCCGGATCGCCGCTCTGACCAGCGCTGGGGTCCAGGTGGTGGTGCTGCTGGCGCTGTCGGACGATGGGGCGCCGGTGTTCGACCAGCAGAACGCGGCCGCGCTGGCCGACCTGGGGGTGCCCGCGTTCGCCTGCACCCCGGACGCATTTCCCGAGCTGCTGGCGGTGGCCATCGACGGCGGGGACGTGGCCGCCTGGGCCCACCGCAACCAGCTGGCCCGGCGCTGACCGGCTCGGAGGTGGTGCCGTTGGCTCAGTACGCCCGGAACCTCGCCGCCCAGTCGGCGTTGACCTGATCGGCCTGCCGACGGTGCCCGACCACTTCCAGTACGCCTTGAACTCCTCGATAGCGGCCACCAGCCGGCCGATCAGTTCCTCGTCGTAGCGAGGCGGTTGGCCTCCGGGCTGGACGGCCTCGCCAGGATGCCAGAAGTGGGTCTGCAGCGCCTTCGCCCACGACACCGCCTGGGCCACGACATCACGTCGGCGCAGGTGCACGAACCGGAGCCGGCCCAGCTGGGCGGTCAGCAGCTCCACATCGGTCACCGCTGACCCGGCGTCGGCGGCCAGGTCACCGAGCAGTTCCGGCAGCGTCTCGGCCATGATCCGGCCGCCGAAGACCCCGTTCGGGGTCCGGCCCGCGGCCAGCGCCGCGCGCACGTAGGCGTCGTCGATCCGCCCGTCCCGGGGCCGGACGATCCGCCAGTCGGCGGCGTAGTCATGCAGGCCCGCACGGTTGAAGTAGGAGGCTGGGTGGCCAGCGACTCCGGACGACTCCAGCAGACCGCACAGCAGCGTGCTCCCTGAGCGAGGCGTCGCGCAGAGCAGGTACGAGTCGAAGCCGGGGTGGATCACAGTGGCTGATGGTAACCATGCACCCAGCCAGCTCCGAACCGAATTTCCGCAGGACCTTGGCGTCCAGGCGGCGAGCCTTCGCTATCCGGCGGCCGCGGGGATGCGGAGACGTGGCCGCCTGGGCCCACCGCAACCAGCTGGCCCGCCGGTTATGCGGAGGCACTCGGGCGCCGCGGGCGGGGTGGAGGCTCGCCGCCGACGATGAGGAACAGCAGCGCGAACCCGAAGGCGAACAGGTGAGCAGAGCCAGGCTGTAGATGTCCCAGGTCAGGTGGATGCCGGGCGCACGGTGGTGACCGCGCTGGCCGGTGATCCGGGCGGTGGCCGGGTGCCGGGCGTCGTAGGCGATGCGGACGGTGTCGCCGGGCTGATAGACGGGCAGGCAGGCGCCGTTGCAGTCCGCGTCGATCAGGACCTTGGCCTGCTCGCGCTGGCCGGACGCGGTGAAGCGGACGTCGGCCAGGCGGTCGTAGGAGTCGGGCCCACCGGTCTGGCTGGGCACCGGGCCAGACCTCAAGCGGCGGTGGCACCGGTCATGATGGCGACGGCTTCCTCCATGGAGTGGGTGGCGGGGGTGATGACGGCGGCCCGGCGGCCCAGGCGCTGGATGTGGATGCGGTCGGCCAGCTCGAACACGCTGGGCATGTCGTGACTGATCAGCACGATGGGCAGGCCACTGTCGCGGAGCTGCTTGATGACGTCGGCGACGCTGCGGGACTCGCGGACGCCGAGGGCGGCGGTGGGCTCGTCCAGGATGACCACCTTGCTGCCGAACGCGGCGGCCCGGGCCACCGCCACCGCCTGGCGCTGGCCACCGGAGAGGGTCTCCACCGGCTGGGTGATGTCCTGCAGGGTCTCGATGCCGAGCCGGGTCACCTGGTCCTGGGCCAGCCGCCGCATGGTCGCGGTGTCCAGCATCCGGAACACCGTGCCCAGTGGACCCCGTTTGCGGATCTC